>JANQKH010000748.1 GCA_028281215.1 Phycisphaeraceae bacterium
ACCGGCTCGAGGGCGGTAACGATGACGACCTCTACGTCTTCGCCGCCAACTGGGGCAACGACACCGTCATCGAAAACACCGAAGGCGGCACACGCGATCAACTCGACTTTTCCGGCCGCATCGCACGCATGTGGGAAGCCACCTTCGTCGACGGCAGCGGAATCACCCTTGACGACATCAAGAACGCCATCATCACCCAGTTCGATCTCGCGGACGATGAAGACCTATCCGTCCGCAAGTTGACCGACGACCTCGTGCAAATCGCGTTGCCCGACTTTGTCGACCGCGATCTGGAAGATCAGGAACTGATTGACGCACTGAACACCATCAACGGCGCGACGGTCACGTCGGTGGAGAAACTGCGCCGCAACGAAACCGACCGCCGTCTGCGGCCGGTGCGGCAGAACCTGTTCGTCAACATGAACATCTTCGGCACAGAGGTGACCGACCTGACCAACAGTGTGAAGGTGAACCCGGGCGCCGCTCTCGCCGGTCCGTTTGCTTACAACTATCCGGACGGCCACACCGTTGAAGAGATCGTGACTGGTTCCGGCGATGATCTGTTCAGCATTAGCGCAACGGAGCCGAACAAACCGGAGAGCAGCGAAGGTGCCGGCGACGGCATTGAATTCAACACGCGGCTGGACGGCTTTGACGGGTCGGACACGTACCGGCTGTTCGCCGGCGACCCGCGCGAATTGCCGCAGGCCGGGCCGTTAACGTTCAACATGGCCGTCGGCGACGACGGCGTGTTGACCGAAGATGTGGTGATCAAGGCGGCGATCGGTGAGAACGAGCCGTTTGAGTTCACCGTCACGGTGGACGATACAAACACATCGCGCGCGGATTTGCTTGAAGACATCCGCACCGCTTTGCACGACGCAATCGCGGCACAGCCGTTCTTTGAAGCCGGTGACGACCCGGCGGATCTGATCGAGGTCATGCTTGATGCCGATGATGACAGTGTGCTGGTGTTTGATTCGCCGACGGATGAACTGTTCGCGATTTACACCGAGAACGCCGACACACCCAACCGCGATTTGCCTTCATCCAATCCCACCCAAGATCAGTTGGGTATCCCGGTCATTCACGGCTTGCTGTTGGGCAACAACCTCAGCCCGCGCGACACCGGCAATGAAAATGACATTGACCGCTTGCTGTTTGAAGGCTCGAATTCGCAGGACATTGTCGGGTTGACCGATCAGAAGATCACCGTCCGCCGGGCCAATCAGGCGGAGAGCGACGCCGCGACCATTCAGTATGCTTCGGATGAGGAACCCTCGGGCATTGAAGTGATTGAATTGCGCTTGCGCGCCGGCGACGATATCAACAACGTCGAAAGCACGCCGGAAGAGTCATCCGTGTTGCTGCGCGGCCAATCAGGTGATGACACGTTTAATGTCGGCGTCAATGAAGCTTCGCCGGAGGAAGGGCACATCAGTTCCACGTTTGAAACCGGCCCGCTTGCCGACGAACTGTTGGACGATGCATTATTTGAATTGGAAGTCGGCGTGGAAGACGCGGTGACGGTGACGGTTGCCGGCGCGGCGACGGGCACCCGCGACCTGGATCAACTCGCCGCTGACGTGCAGGCTGCCGTCGACGCCGCGATCGGGCAAGCAGGCGTGGTTACCGTCACGTTGTTCACCGACAGCAACGACATCAACCGGTTGCGCTTTGAAAGCGTGGCGGGTGACACGCTCGGTTTGTATGCGTTTAATGACGACCCTGCGATCGCCGACCTCGGCATGCCGTCGGCGCACAACCTCAACGAGATCAAGGGCAACGAACTTAACGGTCCCCTTCAGATCGAAGGTAACCTCGGTGCTGACCTGCTCAACGTGTTCGACACCTCGGAAGAAGCGCCGGACGCCGGTTCGCTCAACGGCGGCGAGGTGCGCGGGCTCGGCATGCAGCAGGGCATCGATTTCACGACCATCGAAAGCATGGGTGCGTTCCTCGGCCGCGACATGGATGTGTTCAACGTTGTGTCGACCAACATTCCCGTTGTGCTTTTCAGTCGTGGCGGCGAAGACGACATCGTGATTGACAACGTCGGCGGCAACCAGACGCTTGACGTGCGGCTCGGCGACGGTGATGACCTGGCGACCGTGCATACCATCGGCGACGGCTCCGACGTCATCGTGCGCAGCGGTGGTGGTGATGACCTGATGGTCGTGCTGCCCACGCTCGCTGTCGCGTCCAACAACGCGGGCGACCTCACGCTCGACGGACAGGACGGCACGGACCGCGCGATCGTTAACCTTGCTCAGTTCGGCAAGTCGCAAGTCTTCGTGCACGACACTGGCGCGCTCGACAGCGGTGAAGACCGGTTGACCATCAACGCCACCGACAGCGCCGACACGTTCATCATGCGCCGCGAATTCGTCGCGCTACTCAATGACACAATCGTCGACGACGTCGACGTGTTCGAGCAGGTGTTCTATAACCGTAATATCAATGACCGCGTGATCGTCAACAGTTTCGCCGGCGACGATCTGTTCGCATTCGATGACACCAGCGCGACGATGACCGTCAACGCCGGCGTTGACAACGACTTCTTCCAGGTCGGTCAGATGTATAAGGTCGACCAGTCCGCCAACGGCATCGACACGGTGGAGACCACGCGTGGGTTCCTCAGCCCCGGCGCCCGCGAAGCGTTGACCCTCAACGGCGGCGACGGCGAAGACGAATTCAACATCTTCTCCAACAAGGGCGCGCTCCAGGCCAACGGGCAGGACGGCGACGATGAATTCACCGTCCGCGCCTTCGCGCTGGCCGACACGCTCGAACTCGATCCCGACCGCGAAGCCCCGGAAGTCGAAGGTGGCGGCGGCAACGACATCATCCGCTACAACGTCAACGCCCCGGTCAACATCAACGGCGGCGACGGCTTCGACAACCTCATCATCATCGGCACGGAAAAACCCGACGACTTTGTCATTACCGATGAAGGCGTGTTCGGCGCGGGCCTGAACGTCGAAATCGTCAACATCGAACGTATGACCGTCGACGGCGCCGAGGGCAACGACAACATTTACATCATGTCGACCGACCCGCTGGTCGAAACGATCGTGCTCGGCAGTGAAGGCGGCGACAACATCAACGTCGGCGGCAATCCGCCAGCGGTGGTCAGTCGCGATCTGCGCGGCGCGAGCGGTCTGATCGCTCACTTTGTGAACGCCGGTGCGGCCGACCGGGATCAGAACTTTGACACCTCGCCCATCGACGGGATTTCCGCGAACGTGGTCGACGATGACGGGCCGTTGACCGCGCTGGTGATCATCGAGGAAACCAACGGCGTCACGCGCGTCGAGGAAGACCCGACCGATACGTTCACCGACACCTACTTTGTTTCACTCGCCGCGCCGCTCGGCGCGGATGAGGAAGTGCACGTGACGGTGTCCGCCGGTATATCAACGCCGGAAGAGTTGGCGGTCGGTTCGCGCACGATTCTTGTTTCCAAGGACGGCGTCAACTTCCGCGAAGCGGTTACGCTTACGTTTACCGCCGCCGACTTCCAGAATCAACAGACCATTCACGTCAAGGCGATCGACGACACGGCCGAGGAAGGCACGCGGCAGATCGAGATCAGCCATAGCGTGATCAGCAGCGACGAATCCAGCATTTACACCGGGGCGCCGGTGCGCAATGTGATTCTCGACATCATCGACGACGACGCCGCAGGCTTGAAGATCACGCAGTTGGGCAACGGTGATTCAACGGAAGTCACGGAAGTCGCGCTGGCGGACGTGATGTTCGGCTTTGAGAACGCCACGCATGGCATTTCCATTGATGATGATCTGGTGTCGTTCGTGCTGACCCGCGCGCCGACCGATGATGTTACGCTCGATTTGAGTGATAGTGATCAATTGATGTTCTTCCGCAACGGTGTGCAGATCACGTCGTTGACGTTCACGGTCGGCAACTTCGACGTGGCACAGGAAGTGAATGTGGTAGCGATCGACGATGACGCGCGGGAAGGCCAGCACCTGGCGCGGCTACGAACTGACGTGACCAGCAACGACGCCGATTACGCCGCGCTGGCCATTGACGACATCGCAGTCGACATTTTCGATAACGACGTCGCCGGCGTGCGCATCATCGAAACCGCCGGTTCCACCGACGTGGTTGAAAACGGCGCGGGCGATGAATATTTCATTGTGCTGACCCGCGCGCCTGAAGCCGGCACGACGGTCACCATCGACGTTGTGCCTGAACCGACCGCCACCTCCAACTCCACCGTGCCCGTGCCGCGCGTTGAGGTTGATCCGACGACGGTGCAGTTTGACTCGACGAATTTCAACACGCTGCAACAGATCGATGTGTCGGCGATTGACGACGATGTCGAAGCCGGCGACGAGTTGAAGGAATTCCCGTCCCGGTTCCTGGTCAATGGTGTGCAGGGACCGTTATCGGTAGACGGTTCAGTCGGGCCGGACCCGGTCGATCGTTCGATCGCCGATCCGATCACGCTGCCGACGGACGACCCGCGTGGCATCGCGGTGATGCCGACGGAGATTTTCACGCAGGTTGTCGAAGGCGGACAGACGGATACATATTCAATCGTGCTGACCGCGGCGCCGACGGATGATGTGACTGTTCGTCTCAACTCGCGCAACGGGCAGGTTACGTTCTCACAAAATGAATTGGTATTTACGCCGGACAACTTTGATCAGGAACAGATCGTTACGGTGACCGCGATCGACGACGGGATTGAAGAAGACGACGCCGACAACCGCGACGTGGTCGATCACACGGCGGAGAGCAACGACGCGGCGTATGACGGCATCACGGTTGCCGTGCTGGAAGTTGAAGTGTTTGACGAGCCGATCCCCAGCGAGGTGATCGACACGTTGAGTGTGTTCAACAACGACAGTCAGGCCGACAGCGAAGGCAACCTGACGGACACTTCGATCACCGGCCTCGGCTTGGGGACCGGCGCGGTGATCAACGAGATTGAATTCCCCGACGGCATTCAGTACGCCGAGTTTGAAATTCTCAACGTGTTCCTCGGCCTCGGCGACGATGATTTCGTCGTCGAAAGCTCCAGCGCGAACACCGTCACCAACTTGTTCGGCGGACCCGGTGACGACACGTTCATGTTACTGGACGATCAGTTCGTGCGCGGCATGATCGACGGGCAACTCGGCTCCGACACACTCGACTACACGTTGTTCACGACATCGGTTGAAGTGAACCTCGACACCGGCCGGGCGACCGGCGTGAACGACAACCACGAAGACGGTGTGTTCAACACCGAAAACGTGCTCGGCGGCTTCGGGAGCGATCTGCTCATCGGCAACGACAAGGTCAACCTGCTCGTCGGCAACGGCGACAGCGACACGATCATCGGCAACGGCGGCGATGACCTGCTCATCGGCGACTTCGCCATCCACGAGGGCGGCTCGCAGTTTACGCTGTCCGATCGTTTGAACGCACCGAAACTCGGCAACGGTGTCAGTGACGGGGGCGCAGACGTTGAAGCACTCGACGGCGATGACGACATTGCCGGCAATATCGGCGATGACTTTATCGTTGGCGGGCTCGGCAGCGATCTGCTCGATGGCGGTGTCGGTGACGATGAGTATCTCATGACGCCGAACGGCCTGGCGTTTTCCGTCGGCGGGCCGTTCCCGGGCGATCCGGAAGTGATCAGCACCGACCGCGTCATCGATGAAGACGGCGTCGACCTGTTTGATTTTTCAACCGCGGACTTGGGCGTGCGGTTTGACCTTCGTCTGATGGTGGGGCAGTTACAAACCATCAACGATAACCGCGATCGCCTCGCCGTCACCGGCACGATTGAAAACGTGATCGGCACGCTGTTCGACGATCGTTTGCTTATCAACGATGCCGACAACCAAGTGTTCGGCCTCGACGGCGACGACATTATTCAAACCTTCGGCGGTGACGACTTCGTCGAGGGCGGCCTCGGCGATGATGAAATCACAGCGACCGCTGGCAACAACACCCTGCTCGGCAACGAGGGCGATGACGACATTCAAGGCGGCCTCGGCGTCGACATCATCGAAGGCAACGACGGGAACGACACCCTCGCCGGCGGGGCGGGCAATGACGACATCCGCGGCAACGCGGGCGATGATGACATCAAAGGTGAAGCAGGCGACGACATTCTCCGTGGCAACGACGGTGTCGACATCCTCCGCGGCGGTACGGGCAATGACGAACTGATCGGCGGCGCGGACGACGACGAACTGTTCGGCGACCTCGGCGATGACCTGCTGCTTGGCGAAGACGGCAACGACACCCTCCGGGGCGGCAGCGGCAACGACACCCTCGACGGCGGCGATGACGATGACGACATTCAAGGCGATGCCGGCGACGACCTGCTGCGCTTCAGCACAGGTGTGAACAACTATGTCGGCGGCGCGGGCAACGACACCGCCGACTTCTCCACCAGCCCCAGCGCGCTCGACATCAACTTGGTCACCGGGCAGGTCACCAACGG
>JANQKH010000750.1 GCA_028281215.1 Phycisphaeraceae bacterium
CGGCAAACGAGGTGGAATAGCCGATTCGCCCGGTTTTCACCGTTTGCATTTCCGATTTTTGACGGCTACCATACGCGGCTCAATCCAAACCGGACCGAGATTTAACATGCCTACGATTAATCAGTTAGTGCGAAAGCCCCGCCGAACGCCCAAGGCCAAAAGTAAGGTCAAAGACCTTGACGCGTGCCCCCAGCGACGCGGCGTCTGCCTTCAGGTTAAGACAGTAACCCCGAAGAAGCCGAATTCCGCGCTGCGCAAAGTTGCGCGTGTGCGTCTGAGCAACGGCAAGGAAATTACCGCTTACATCGGCGGCGAAGGTCACAACCTTCAGGAACACTCCATCGTCCTCGTACGTGGCGGCCGCGTCCGTGACCTGCCCGGTGTGCGATACCATGTCGTCCGTGGCGCGCTTGACTGCCTCGGCGTCGACAGCCGGGGCCAAGGTCGTTCCAAGTACGGCGCGAAGAAGGGCAAGTAATCTCACGAGCCAGAATATAGAAACTTCAGTCACCATACAAACAGCACAACGCTTACTATCAAAACACCATGAATCGCGGCAAGTAATCGATGATGTCCGTTACATCACCGGTGAACAAACAGAGGCTGCAAGCACACCCTCAGATGAGCCGCCTAAACGGAGACGCCTACCATGGCAGGTCGTATTACCCACGCCGAAGAACAACTTCGGCCGGACCCCAAATTCAACAGCAAGGTTCTTTCCCGCTTCATCAACTGCGTCATGCGCGACGGTAAGAAGTCGGTTGCCCAACGCGTGGTTTACGATGCGTTCGACATCATCGAAAAACGCACCAAGGGTGAGCCTTCGGCGATCGATGTGTTCAACAAAGCCATCGCCAACGTAAAGCCGGAAGTTGAAGTCCGCTCCAAGCGTGTTGGCGGCGCCAACTACCAGGTACCGATGTCCGTCAAGCCGAAGCGCAAGCAAAGCCTGGCGTTCCGCTGGATCCTCGCGGCCATCCGCGGCGAAAAAGGCAAGCCGATGGCGCAACGGCTCGCCAAGGAACTGCTTGACGCTGCCAACGGTGAAGGCAAAGCCATCAACACCCGCGAACAAACCCACCGCATGGCCGAAGCCAACAAAGCCTTCGCCCACTTTGCGTGGTAAATGGCATTGAATTTCAAACCCTCAGAACGTACCATACGTTCGACAATTGAATACGCGCAAACTTATCAAGAGTGACTGAGGGATGGGCCCGACGACGTCACCGCAACCGCCCCGCCGCTGACACCAACCGCGTCAAAAAGCAGGGAAATGGTGCGAATTCCCGCCTTGAAACGCCGGCCAAACGCCGCGATCAGGGATAGATAAGAAGCGGCATTATCCCCAAAGGATTCATCGAGCCTCTTCTTATCGAAGAGGCTTTTTCGATTGATGCGCCGCACATAGACCCGCCATCTCGGCGGGAACATGATGCCCGCCAACACGTGGACCTTGGAGACCGACCATGAGTTTCGTCCATTCACTCCGCAGCAAAGAGAACGGCACGGACTACCCGATCGAACCGCGCACTGTGTGCGACCTCGACTTCAGCCCCGTTGAAGTCGCTTACGACTACGACGCGATGAAGGGTAAAGTCACACGGGAGTCGATTGAAGCCGGCCCGTTGTCGCTGTGGCGATACAAAGATCTGCTGCCCGTCGAAGGCAATCCGCAAACCGGCTTTCACTCGGGTTGGACACCACTGGTCAAAGCCGACCGCCTCGCCGCCGAACTTGGCGTGAAAGAGCTTTACATCAAGGATGACAGCGCCAACTACCCGACCTTCAGCTACAAGGATCGCGTGGTCAGTATCGCAATTACCAAGGCCGTCGAGTTCGGTTTTGACACCGTCGGCTGTGCCTCGACAGGCAACCTCGCGCACAGCGTGGCCGCCCACGCTGCCGCCGCGGGACTCAAAGCATTCGTGATGATTCCGCACGACCTCGAAGAAGGCAAGATGGTCGGCATGAGCGTGTTCGCCCCGCGCGTCGTGCGAATCAAAGGCAACTATGACGACGTGAACCGTCTTTGTTCACAAATTGCGGACAAGTACAAGTGGGCGATCGTTAACGTCAACCTCCGCCCGTTTTACACTGAAGGTGCGAAGACCCACGGCTTCGAAATCGCTGAACAAATGGGCTGGCGACTGCCCAAACACACCGTCGTCCCCGTCGCCGGCGGCACCATTTTGCCCAAAGTCTGGAAAGCTTACGAAGAGTTCATCAAACTCGGCCTCGTCGAAGACAATCAACCGAAGATGTACGGCGCCCAAGCGGAAGGTTGCTCGCCGGTCGTCAAGGCGATCGAAGCCGGAGACGAACTGTTCCACCCGCAGAAGCCCAACACCATCGCCAAAAGCATCGCCATCGGCAATCCCGCCGACGGCTATTACGTCATCAAGGTGATCAACGAGTCCGGCGGCTACGGCGCGTCCGCCACTGACCCGGAAATCCTCGACGCGATTAAACTCCTCGCCCGCACCGAAGGCATCTTTACCGAACCGGCCGGCGGCACAACCCTCGCCTGTGCGATCAAACTGATCCAGTCCGGTCGCATCCCGAAAGATGAACCGATCTGCGTTTGCATCACCGGCAACGGCCTCAAAACGCTGGAAGTGATGGAAGGCCAGTTCGAAGAAACACCCGCGATCAATGCCAAACTTGGCGAATTCGATGAATTTGTGAAACAATTTGAAAGTACAGCGACGACACCCAACGCACAACCGGCAACGGTTTAATCCCATTGACAGTTTAGCGGCGGATCGAAGATCCGCAGTCCCGGAGAACCAAGGTATGGCAGACAACATCACCGTCCTCATCCCCACCGCAATGCGCCCGAAAGTGAACGAACAAGAATCAATCAACGCCGCCGGCGAAACCGTCAAAGACGTACTCAACGGCATCGGCAGCGATCACCCTGAATTCGCCGCGCAAATGTTCGACGCAAACCAGAACGTCAACCGCTTCATCAACGTGTTTGTGAACGACGAAGACATTCGATTCCTCGAAAACCTCGACACGGCATTGAAAGACGGCGACGAAGTGTCGATCGTGCCCGCGATTGCGGGTGGGTGAGGAGAAGCCACCAAGGGATTGAAGCGCCAAGACATTGATGGCACACGTTTGGCTCGCTTCGAAATCCCTTGATGGCCCGGTCCCTTGGTCCCTCCTGTTCGCTTGATCCCTCGACCCCTAAGGACTCCCCATGGCCACCACCAAAACCAAATGCTGGCTCACCTTCGAAGGCGGGCATCAGAATGAACCGTGCCTGTGGAAGATGACCGTTAAGTATCCCGACGTCATGTTCGACATCCGCCAGGCGAGCGTGCAGAAAGACATCGGCATCATGGCCGTGCTCTTCGAAGGCGAGGAAGACAACGTCGAATCGGCGCTCGACTACCTCAAAGAACTCGGCGTCAAAGTCGACCCCGTCGAAGGCGGTAGTCTGGTCGCAGGATGAATCCAATTCGGATGGGCGATTTCGGATTTCGGATTTGTTGAAGGCGGCAATTCAATGACCAACCAATCTGAAATCCGAAATCCAAAATCCGAAATGGCTATCCGCCCTTTCGAGCCCAATGACGAACCCGCCGTCATCGCCTTGTGGGAACGTTGCGACTTGACCCGCCCTTGGAATGATCCGCACGAAGACATTGCAGTCAAAATGACCACGCAGCCTGAGTTGTTCCTCGTCTCCGAGCGTGACGGCGACATCATTGGTACCGCCATGGCGGGCTTTGACGGACACCGCGGCTGGGTGAATTACCTCGCCGTCGAACCATCGCTTCAGGGACAAGGTATCGGGCGATCCCTGATGGCTGAAATCGAGCGGTTGTTTAAAAATCGCGATGTCCCCAAAATCAACGTACAGATTCGTTCGAGTAATTCCAAAGTTATTGCGTTTTACGAATCACTTGGGTTCAAGGTTGATGAAGTCGTCGGTATGGGAAAACGGTTGGATGGAAAGACAACGGGCCGTACCGGCAACGGAAAGTGATTGAATGACAACCCAATCCGAAATCCGAAATCCGAAATCCGACATGGAATTCGATCGTTACCACCGCCAAATGCTGTTGCCCGGGTTCGGTCCAGACGGCCAGCAAAAACTCGCTGATGCTTCCGCACTCATCGTCGGTTGCGGTGCACTGGGTACCGTCATCGCCAACATGCTCGCCCGCGCCGGCGTCGGGCATCTCATCATCGTCGACCGTGACTTTATCGAAATGACCAACCTGCAAAGGCAGGTGTTGTTCGATGAAACCGACGTCGAGGCCGGCATCCCCAAAGCGATCGCCGCGCAACAGAAAATCGCCAAAGTCAACTCGCAGGTGAAAGTCGACGCCATTGTGGATGACGTCAACCACACCAACATTGAAAAACTGTTCCAGAAGAGTGACACCGGCACCATCGACATCGTTCTCGACGGCGTTGATAACTTTGAAACGCGTTTCCTCGTCAACGATTGCGCCGTCAAGCACCGCGTGCCTTACGTGTACGGCGGCGCGGTCAGCACCGTCGGCATGGCGTATGCCGTGTTGCCGCATAGCCTGGAGAGCGACGCGAACGAAACACCTTGGGAACTCGCCGGTGTCGCCACCCCCTGCCTGCGCTGCGTGTTCGAGCAGATGCCGCCGCCCGGCATGAACCCGACCTGCGACACCGCCGGCGTGCTCGCGCCGGTCGTTTCGATCGTCGCGAATTACCAATGCGCCGAGGCGCTGAAAATCCTGACCGGCAACTGGGACGCCATCAGCCCGACGATGCTCAATCTCGACCTATGGCACAACCGAGTGCATCAGTTCCGAGTCGCCCGTGCGTATGAAGTCGGCGACTGCCAATGCTGCAAGCATCACAACTTTGAGTACCTCGAAGGCAAGTTCGGCAGCGCCACAACCACGCTCTGCGGCCGCAACGCCGTGCAACTGACCCACAAGGAAAACGACCACAAACTCGACTTCAACGCCATCGCCGACCGCCTCGCCGCGCATGGCAGCGTGAAGGCGAACAAGTTCATGATCCGCGCCGATATCACCGACAACGGCGAGCCGTACGAAGTCACGCTGTTTACCGACGGGCGCGCGATTATCAAAGGCACGAAACAGCCAAGCGTCGCCAAATCGATTTATGCGAAATATGTTGGGGCGTGAAACGGTTGGGTAAGCAACGGCACCGGACGTTTAACGGGTGATCGCTGATCGCCGATGTCCATCGTCCACCAATCCGGAAACTAACATGCGTAACCTCATCCTTCACACCTACAGCTTCAACCTCATGTACGCCCAAAAACTGCTTGACGGCATCGCCGACGATCAGATGACCGTCCAGCCCACCGTCGACGGCCACACGTTGAAAAACCACCCCGCCTGGATCATCGGCCATCTGGCCAACACCTCCGCCGGCTTCGGCACGATGCTGCTTGGCGTCGAATCGCAACAACCCGATGGCTGGCAGGAAAAGTTCGGCGCCGGCAGCGAACCAGTCGCTGACGCTTCGCAGTACCCTGACAAGCAATCGCTCGCCGATAAATTGGCCGACGTGCATGCTTTCGTGGCCGAATCTTTTAAGAACGTGGACGATGCCCGCCTTGCTGAACCCAACCCGGCCGAGCGGTTGGCGCAGGTGTTCCCGACGATCGGTGAAATGATCACCTTCGTGCTTACCAGTCACGAAGCAACGCACTTGGGCCAACTCAGCACCTGGCGTCGGGCGATGGGATTACCGAGCGCATTTTGATTTTCAACCGTTTGGCGGGCGATCGAAGATCGCCGTTGTGTCCCCACTGACCTGTGCGCGAAACAGTGATGCGTGACCGCCCGCTGAACAGGACGCATTCTTTGTATCATCCCCAAGCACCACGCATCTGCGGGTGCTTTTTCATTCGGAGTGAATCATGAACGCTTTCGCCAACGCCTTGCTCATCGCTTGGGAGCGCAACCGTGACTACGGCGCCAAACTTGTCGCCGACCTGACCGACGAACAGATGATCGCCATGCCACTGATGGCGAACAATGCCGACCAGGCAAATGTGCCCGGCATGAACCATCCCACATGGATCCTAAGCCACCTCAATGCTTATCACACCCCGTTGATCGCGATGCTGACCGGCGCAACGTTTGACGACCCCAAAGACCATCCGTTCGGCATGCTGTCGAAACCACAAGCGGATGCGTCGGTCTATCCAGGTAAGGACGAACTCGTCGCGGCGTGGGAACAAGGCCACGCAGATGTCGCCATGGCACTAACCGCTGCATCCGACGATGCCTTCGCACGACCCATGACGTTGGAACGCTGGCAGAAAGTGTTTCCATGTGTGATCGATGCACTGCCGTACGTGATGATTTCACACGAAGCGACGCACTTGGGACAACTGAGCGCGTGGCGAAGGGTGCAGGGGCTGGCGAGTGTTTAGTACATCCGAACAATCCGAAATTCGCAATTACAAATCCGAAATCGCATGATCTACCTTGACAACGCAGCGACTAGTTTTCCCAAAGCTCCCGGTGTCGCCGAAGCGATGCAGCGGTTTATTGCCGAGGACGCGGCGAATCCCGGCCGGGCGGGGCATCGCATGGCGGTTGCGGCCGAACAGAAATTAGACGATGTCCGATTGCGCCTCACGCGCCTGTTCGGCGGCGATGATCCCAACCGCTTGATCTTCTCCATGAACTGCACCGACGCACTGAACATGGCGATCAAAGGCGTCGTGCCCACCACAATGCCCAGCGGCAACCAACCACACGTCATCACGACCGTGCTCGAACACAACTCCGTCAGCCGACCGTTGCAGGCGATGAGCGACCAGGGGCGCATTGAATTGACGCGCATTGTGTGCGACAGCGAGGGATTCTGCGATCCGGATGAGTTCCGCAAATCGATCACGGCGGATACGGTGCTCATCGTCATCACGCACGCGAGCAATGTGCTCGGCACGATTCAGGATGCCGCGGCGATCGGTCAAATCGCGCGCGAGCACGACATTCTTTTCTGCCTCGACGCCGCGCAAACCGCCGGTGTGGCGCCGATCGATGTGGAGTCAATGCAAGTCGACCTGCTTGCTTTCCCCGGTCACAAATCGCTGCTTGGCCCGACCGGCACCGGTGGGCTCTACGTCAACAAACGCTGCCCCGACCCCGCAGAGTCGTGCGCCGTCACACCCGACGCCGCGGCCACCAACCGCATGGCGTCGTACATCAAACTCCAACCCTGGCGCGAAGGCGGCACAGGTGGTGATTCGTCCAGTCCGCATCAGCCAACCATCTACCCCTACTACCTTGAAGGCGGCACGCCCAACACCGTCGGTGTCGCCGGCCTCGCCGCGGGGCTTGACTACCTCGACGCCCACCCGATGGCCGACATCCTGCAACACGAACAGCGACACGTGCAGATGATCATCGACGGTCTAACCTCAAGTGAAGTCGGCGACCGCTTCACTGTCTACGGCACGCGCGATGCATCACGCCGCGTCGGCACCGTGTCCTTCAACATCGAAGGCTACGAACCGAGCGATGTCGGCGCGATTCTGGACGACAGTTTCGAGATCGCTGTCCGCCCCGGTCTACACTGCGCCCCGTACTGCCACAAACAGATCGGCACATTTCCCGCCGGCGCGGTGCGTGTGAGTCCGGGGCCGTTTAATACGGATGACGAGATTGAAGCATTTTTGCAGGCGATTGGGGAGATTGCGGGGTAGGTATATCCATATGACAGACCACGAAAGATACGACATTGCGAGGTGTGAGAATGAGCAACAATGTTGTCGTCAGTGCACTCATTTTCGGCAATCCGGCATGTCAATGGATGCCCAAAAGGGTTACTGCTTCAAGCACACGTGTAATCAGAAAAAGCGGTGGGTCATCACCCACGAGCTTGACACCTGCCCTTCATTCAGAGGGCGGCTCCCTGCACCCTTTCGTTACTTTCGCTTCATTCGAACAATCTCGGAACTGTTTCTGCTATACGTTTTCGGCCGCACCGGATTTCGAGATCGTTGACACTTTTCAACACTTACCGACATCCAACTGACAACCTTTCAACACCCAATCAGTCACCTGATCCGCGAAAGTTAGAATCGCGTTTTTCCTTTGCGATTGATCAGGGAGTTGCCATGTCGTTCAATGCCGGTCGTGTTTCGTTTTGTCGGTTTCGTGTGGTGGGTGACGCCCCGCAGTCCGTGGATGAGGTGACGCTCGGTACGCTGGGCGATCATCAGTTTCGTGAGTCGTCGCTTCCCACGCCTGAAGTGATCGAAGCCGGCTTCATTTCCGGTTCGCACATCTTTGATACGGAGTTCAGCTACGAAGCGAACGCGTTCGGCGACCCGCCGGGCAGTCTGTTGCTTTGCGCGATGCGGTACGACACGCACAACGTGCCAGCCGAGGTGAAGTTCGGGTACCGCAAACAGGAGGAACTCGCCGCCGCCGCGAGCAACCCGTCCGGATTCGCGTCGAAGAATCAGAAGCGCGAAGCCAAGGACGCTGCCGACCGGCAGATTCAGGAAGATCTGGCGTCAGGCAAGTACCGTCAGAGCAGGTCGGTGCCGTTGCTGTGGGATTTTGCAAAGCAGGAACTTTACGTCGGAGCAACAGCGCAGAAGGCGATCGAACAGCTATCCAAATTGATGTACGAAGCGTTCAATGTGCGATTGGAAACGATCTCGCCCGGCACGCTCGCCGAACAGGCATTCGGTGCGAACCACCGCGACTTTGAAGACCTCCAACCGTCGCGTTTCACACCGCCGCCGGCTGAAACCACCTCCGACAGCGGCGACTCCGCTACGCCGGTCACGCCTTGGGTCAAAGGCACTGCCAGCACGCGGGACTTCCTCGGCAATGAATTTCTCTTCTGGCTGTGGTGGTCGAGCGAGCAAGGCGAAAAAACCATGGAAGTGCCGCGATTCAAAGCCGAGTTCGGGGGCGTCAACGGCCATCACGACCACATCGCCTTCGTGTTGGACCAGGCGCTCGACATGGACTGTGCGTGGGACATCACCGGCAAACAAACTCTGCGCGGGCCGAAGCCGACGTTGTCCCCCGAAGCGGCGAAAGCGTTGCAAACCGGCAAGTGGCCGCGCAAAGCGGGAATGATCCTTGCCGACGCCGACGATCAGACTCAATGGGAACTGACATTACAGGCCGACCGTTGGGTGATCAGCAGCGCGAAATTACCGCAGGATGACGATGCGGAGACGCCGCGTGAAATCATCGAGACGCGTCTTGCGAGAATCACGGACTTGTCGAATGCGCTCGACGGCCTTTACTACGTCTTCCTCAAGCAACGCACAAACGGATGGGCGACACATCGCGAACAGATCAGCGAGTGGATCAAGACGCGGAAAAATTGACGTTTAGCGCGCGATCACAAATCGTGACTCGCGGCTCCGTACCCAGCCGCCCCACTTTGCAACCCCACGCCACATCCCTACCATCACACCCTGCTTTCCTGTCTTCCTCAGAGGAAATGAGGTATCCCATGCGTGCCATGACTGTCACCGCCTACGGCGGCCCTGAAGTGCTCAAGCTTCAAGACATGCCCGACCCCACACCAAGCGATGATGACCTGCTTGTCGAAGTCGTATGTAGCGCGATGAATCCCGTGAGCTACAAGATTCGTCAGGCGCCGCGCTGGGGCGAAAAGGAGTTTCCGTTCATCCTCGGCTACGATTGCTCCGGCATCGTGCGCGGTATGGGCAAGAACGTCACCGGCTTTCGTGAAGGCGATGAAGTGTACGCGTCGCCAAACCTGATGAAGAACGGCGCGGATGCCGAGTTGGTCTGCGTTGACTATCGATCGGCGGCGATGAAACCCAAGTCGCTGGACCACGCGCACACCGCGGCGATCCCGCTCGCATTCTTAACGGCATGGGAAGCGTTGCACGATCACGGCCGTATCGAAGAGGGCGACACCGTGCTGGTTCACGCCGGCGCCGGCGGCGTCGGGCACTTCGCCATTCAAATCGCCAAGATCGCCGGTTGCCGTGTGCTCACCACCGCGGGGCGAGACGAGACCATCTCACTTTGCAATGCACTCGGCGCGGATGAAGTGATCAACTATCGCGATACCGGCGTCGTTGAGCGCGTCAAGGAACTGACCGACGGCAACAAGTGCAATGTGGTATTCGACACCGTGGGCGGCGACGTGTTCACGCAGTCGGTCGAATGCGTCGGCTTCTACGGCCGACTCGTCACCATCGTGCCGGGCGTGGACACAAGCGGCTTGAACTCACTATTCGCCAAGAGCGCATCGTGCCACTTTGAATACATGGGTTTGCCTACGATGTTTGATGTGCAACCGGAGCGGCAGGGACAGATGCTGACCCGCGCGGCGGAACTCGCGGACGCAGGACAACTCAAAC
>JANQKH010000755.1 GCA_028281215.1 Phycisphaeraceae bacterium
GATGGTTTTGCCCATGCGGTGCAGTTCTTTGAGCAGTTCGCGGATTTCGATGCGGGCGCGCGGGTCGAGGCCGGACGCCGGCTCGTCGAGCAGCAACACCTTCGGGTCGTGGAGCAACACGCGCGCCAGCGACAGGCGTTGCTTCATGCCGCGCGACAGGCCGTTCACTTCCGCATCGGCCTTATACGCTAGCTCCGTCAGGCTCAGCACGTCATCGATCACGCTTTCTCGTTTCTGGCCGTGTATGCCGAACGCCGAGGCGAAGAAGGCGAGATACTCCTTGACGACCATGTCTTCATAAGAGCCGAAGTAGTCCGGCACGTAACCGATCAGGCCGCGCACTTGTCTAGCGTTGACCGGGCCGACGGACAGGCCGTCGATGCGGGCCTCACCCCACGTGGGTTTGAGCAGGGTGGCGAGGATTTTGATCGTGGTCGTTTTGCCCGCGCCGTTGGGACCGATGAAACCAAACGCTTCGCCCGCCTCGATCTTGAGATTCAGGTTGTTCAGCGCCACAAGTTCGCCGTAGCGTTTGGTCAGATTGATGGTTTCGATCATGGCCATGGGATTGCAACTCTCTGCGGAATCATTTTCAGCATGCAGGCGAGGACCGGGCGGCCGCTACGGGTTGGCGTCCTCAATCGGAACAATGAATCGCACGACCGTCCAGCCGGCGCTGCTGACGTCCTCGCCATCCACCTTCAACGGTAGGGGGATCGGACCGTCATCGTGAATGTGCCCGATGATGATGAGCCGTTTCATCGGCACCATGTGGGAAAGGTCAAGTGATCGGCCCACCGATCGGAGAAAATGCGTCGGACCGCTGGGACCGAAGCCGCCGCCTTGGTTTCGCGTTGGATCGCGAACGAAGTCGGGCGGCGGCAGATAGTTGAAAAAGCTCAACGCGTTGATGCGCTCGAAGTCCGTACCGCCGGACTTGGAGAGAACCAATCCAAGATATCCCTCGCCAGTCTTCATCGTGCGCGACCGACCCTCGTATCCGATCACCAGGTTCTTCACAAAACGAACGCCCTGGTTGCGCCGCTCCACCAGTTTGACATTCGCCGGCTCTTCCACCAACACCTGAATCGATGTGCCCGGTGCAATGCTGTACGGCGTGCCGGGATTCCACACCAGCGAGTTGCTCCACTTGTAGGCGACTAATTCATCCTTGCTGCCGGTGCAGTAGAACATGCTCACGTTGTGCAACGGCTCGGGAAGATTGTGCGTCAGCGTTCCGGTCGGGAACGGCACGTTTTTCTTCAGACGGAAACCGCGCGGCTTGAGCGTAATCGTGCCGATGGGCGGATCCCACGATTTCTCCATCGGGCTGCCCGCAATGTAATCGCTGAAAAACGCGTGAAACTGCTTGGCGGTCGAGCGCATCGGAACCGACTCAATTGTGCCTGGCTCGATCGCATTCACAAGATACGATTGAGCGCCAGCGAAACTGCCTTTCTCACTGCCGGGTAAGCCGGGGCTTGCCAGCAGGTTGAGGTTGGATCGATCCGGGTTCGCTTCCATTTCGATCGAACTGGCGCCGTGTTTGGGCACGAACACCGAGAACCAGCTTTGTGCACGGATGATGCCCGCCTTGTGTTGCGTTGAATCGATGTCGACCACGCTGAAGTGCGTTGTGTTGATGCGGCCGGGTCGCAGCAGCATCGCGCCCAGCCAGGACATGGCGCTGAACACGATGACGATCATGCCGAAGACCATCCAACTGTGCCGCAGTTGATTGCGCGACTTAAGCGTAGCGTACATCACCGGCCCGGCGATGAGCCAATACACCGCAAACAACAGAATGGCAGCGAACAATGTCGTCGCCGCGGTCTGCTTCATCGCGACCTGGCCGGGGATGAACTTGGTCAGATCGTGCCGTTCGCGCGACAGGTCGTCAAATACGCGGCCGTCCTTGGCAAGTTGTGAAAACGGCGGAAATCCCCGCGGCAAAAACGCGGGATTCTGCCAGCCCATCACTGTCGTCCAGAACTTCGGCAAACCATGGCGAAAGAAACGTGTATCCTTCACGAACCGATCATCAGTCAAGTCGATGCCCACCAACGTGACGCGACCGAACCCGTAAGGTGAAACTGCGATCAACGGTTCCGCCGGCCGCGTGTGATCGGGCTGAATCAACTCCACGCCGCGCGTGTCAGTCGTGGCCGACTTGATCTCGAATGTCTTAACGTTGAAGTTGGAAAGGTTCTTGTCGTCGCCTTTCGGATAGAGCCACTGTGGCGTGGCAATCTCGTCCTGCCTCATGTGAACGGGCGGAAGAATGTCAGCCATTTTGGATTTCGGATCGCTCCACGCCGCATCGATAGATGAGACCATGACAATCAGGTGCCCACCGCGCCAGACCCAGTCTTTCACGGCGCGGATGGCGCCGGCGCGGGCCGGGTCGTTGGGATCACCGCCGTCCGGCGTCCAGATCAGCGTGTCCAGCAGGCTAAGCCCGTGCCACTGGTCAGGCATGCGCACGGTGTCCACGTTCTTGATGATGAAGAGCCGTTCGTGCTGCATCGCATCGGATCGGTAATAGTCGAGTCCGAGCGAGCCGCCGCCGGTTATACCGATCACGCCGACATTGGCCGGCAGATAGGGCGGCGCCGTGGTCTGACCTGGTCGCGTCGAGCCGGG
>JANQKH010000758.1 GCA_028281215.1 Phycisphaeraceae bacterium
TGCGCTTCAAGGGTCTCTGGTCGCCTATCTTGCGGTGATCGAAAACGTCTCTGACCCGATGCCGGAAGCCGAGGTTGCCGCCGATTCGACCGATGCAGAGGAATCCGGTTCGCTCACGGATAATCACCAACAGCCGCGTACGATCCAAGCCCACGTGCAGTGGTACGAACGGTTTCGTGACGAATTGCGCCAGTGTGCCCGCGACCGGGAGGACCATTTCCGTCATCTGCTCATTTTGATTTGCGCGGACAATCCGCCTGCCGATCAACTGGAACATTTCAATCGACTCGTGGCCGGGGAGGGTGATCAAAAACTGTTCGACGTCGCCTACGTGATGCAGGAAGAGTTGGAGCCGGGCCCCGGCGCCTATTTCAATGCATGCCATGTGTGGCCCCTCGCTGTCGGGCGTCTGGTGGTGAAACTGTTGCACGATCCGTTTGAACAACCCGCGCGGAAAACCGAAGCACTCGCCTGGCGTTGCCTTGAACTGGCGCCGGCCATTGACGCCGAGGTGCGTCGAAAGGTCACCGATCGGCAGTTTGACCGGCTGCGACAGACCTTGTTGGAAGAACCGGCGGCGCATGACGGCGTCGATGCCGATCACTTCAAAGAACAGTTCAAGCCCGTGCCGGTCGCGGCGACGGGTGTCGAACTCAAACGAGCGCAGGATGAGAACGTCGAAGCCTGGCTTCAGTTTGACGTGCGCGACGCCATCGCTGTCGCCGACGATCACCAGCTATGGCAGTCTGTGCTTGCCAAGGCGGGCCATGAGTTTGCAAGCCGGTTGAGTGAACACCTGCTCCAGGAGAGCGCTGCGTGGTCGGAGATTCGCCGTGTCTGGTCGGCCGTGCACGCCGATCCGCGGCACATTCGTGAAGTACTCGAACAGGATCCCGTGCCCGACACAGTTCTATCACAACAGTACGGTGACATCACCGAACGATGGCAAGACATCATGGCACGTGACCGCGAACGCCGTCAGCGATTGTTAACGGCGGAGGAGGCCGGCACGGTTTTTGAAGCCGCGCAGGGCGGATTCCTTTCGTTTAGTGAACGGATGATTGTAGTCGGTGTGATCACGTTACTGGTCGGATATGTATCGATGCAATTGCTCTGGGGCGTGTCGGGAGGCTGGGTGATCGCGCCGGTCGTGGCGGCGGCAGGTGCTGCCGGTGCGTTCCTGGCGGCGTTCGTTACATGGGATCGTGAACAACGTGCCGGGCAGCGCGCCCGCGAGAGTTTTGACGATCTGGTTCATGAAGTCGATCAGTCAATGAAGGACCGCCACAACGATTGCCAATCGTCGGTGCGTAGCGCCGATCTGTTCTGGCAGCAGTTGCGCAGCAACGCGGCGGCGGTGCGGTTGCGCAGTCTCCTTCGCCGGTTGCAGAACATTCTCGATCAAGAAGGGCGATTCAAGCAGAAGCCGTTGGACATGGATGACGACAAGCCGCCGGCCGAGGCATCGCCGTCCGCCAGTCAGCCGCAGTTTCAGGATCTTCAATCCCGTCGCCAGCGCGGGCGTTATTTGCATCGCACGATCATCGAACAGAAGGTCGATCTTCAGGAACTCAGTCAGGCCGAGCAGGTCGCGGCGATCGATCAGTTGGTTGACAAGCGATTGATCGAGTTTCGCGATGACGTGTGGAGTGCGTTCTGCCAGGAGAATGACCCACAGCGCGCGGGCAATCTTCCGGCCAGTGATCTGATTCCTGTGTTGCGCGATTTTGTTGAGCGTTTTGAACACGACCTGCTGGGCATGTTGCACCGGCAGGCCATTCAACGCATTGACGGCCAGGGTTGCGAGCAGTGGGTGGCGGGTATGCGCAGCGTGCTGGAATACAAGTCATATTTCGAGTTGATGAGTTGCCGTATGCTGTCGCATCAGACCGAGGCGACACGTTTCCGCGCGCAACTTTTCCTGCGTGATGATTTTCAGCATCGCGAACTGACCAGCCAGTTGACCGGCGGCCTCGTGGCCGATCCGGTGGTGATCTCGCCGTTGCTTTCCAACTTGCCGACGGTGGGATTGCTGTTCCACGAGATGCCGGTGCAGTTTGACGCCGGCATGGACGGACGTATCCAGGTGGTTGAATATCGGAGGCGTGATGAAGGCTGACGTCCTTCGGGATGAAAAACTCGGCCGATGGTCGTCGCATCCGAAATGGATCGGTTGGCGGCGTAAGTGGTTTCAGCGCGCAGCGACCGTGCCGGTTGCCATCGTTGTCATCATTGCGATCTTTAATCCGATCGACGTGTGGAACTGGTCGGGATTGTGGTTGACGACCTTGCTTGCGTCCATCTCGTTCGGCGCGTCGGCGGTGTTGTCAATCATGTTGTGCGCGCGGTTGGGCGAGAGCGAGCGATTGGCATTGATTCGCCGGCGCACCGGACTCGGGCGATTCAAAATGACGCCGGGCAAGGTCATCGCAGCTGTGGCGATTGGTGCGTTCGTGCCTGTACTGATCAGTTGGCTGATGCCGTTCACGCTGGTCAAGTGGTTCTGCCTGTTTCTGGCGTTCGCTCCATTCGCCGCTTTGTGGTTCGGTATGCCGGCAATGGAGAAGTACGTCGAACGGCAGATGAAGGAGGCCGACCGCGAGGATGAACTGGAGGAGATTCTCGAAGATGCCACTGCGGAAGAGGAAAAACGCCGGCGTGGACGAGCTTTTGAAGACGATTCACCCCCCGATTGGTTGAGCATGATGCTCGAAACCCTCGGTACGCGTGTGGTGATTGATCAGCCTGCGTCGTTGCTTCGGCAGGAGGCGTTCAGTCCGCTGAGCGATCGGGCGGACCTCACGCCGATTTTCGGCGGCGAACAGCCCACTGACGATCAGGCCCGCGTGTTCACCGCCTTTTGCGATGGCTTCGAAAAGTTGGTGCACGAAGCGACGAGGCCGGGCGAAGTTGTGGCGCCTTCGGCGGACATTATCGTTCACGGTGACGCCGGCAGCGGGCGCACCACGACGTTGCAGGCCTGCGCGACGTTCGCCGCTTTTGTGCGCGGCCAGCGCGTGTTGTTCTTTGTGCCCAATGTCTTACGGCAGCAGGTCATTCTCGATCATCTCCAACAGTTCCTGGATGAACTTGGGCTTGAGCATTATGTCCGCGCGGCGCCCGTCACCGAAACCAACGTCCGTGCCTGGCTTAAAGCCGAAGAGCCGGTACCCAACGTGATGGTTGCGGAGTTGCCCGCGTATGAGGAGTTCATCCTTGGCAATCAGAATCGCAGCGGTGCGATGTTCGATCGCCTGCGCCGGTTGGCGTTGTTGCCTGAGGTGGTCATCGTCGACGACTTTCTCGACTTCGATGATGTGCAACGATCGCATTTGCCGTTTGTTTTGGACAAACAGCGATTGCTGCTTGCCGCCGAGTTCATGGCGTTGCAGGTGGTGATCGCTTGTCCGAAGCTTTCAGAGATCGGCAAGGAAATTCTCTCGCGACGATTGTTCACCCTCAAGCGATTCAACCCCGGCAATGTGATCACACTGCGACCGCGACCGGTCGACCGTGCCTGGTCGGTCATCCTGTCATCGGAATCGGAACCGGCGGACACCGTACGCGAACTGGTGAGGGAATGTCTGACCAATGATCTGCGCATCGCACTGTATCGCCGCGGCGTAGACGAACAGCAATGCCGACGCGAGGAACAAGAACTGTCGAGGCTTGGGGCGAAAGACCGCGTCATGGTGATCTCTGATTTGACGCGCCGGCCGGCGGATGCCGATCGAATCGATGTTGTGATTTACCACGTCAGTCCGAGTCTTGATCTGGCTTTGCCGCTGCGGCTGCATTTGGGTCATGATCACACGGTGTTGATCGGGATCGAAGCGGATGAAACCCAACGCGAACAGATTGAAGGCGTCGTGCCGGTGATTGCCGAACGTTTTGCATTGCCGCTGCTCGTTTCGCACTTTCGCAGCATTGCAAGGTTTCTGCACCCGCACACGCCGGTCGATGCCGACGCCTGGCGGCAGTTTGGTATTGAGTATGACCGCATCGGGCCCGCCGACGAGCCGGTCTCCGTGCTCGATACGCAGTTGGACATCGACGACTGGTCTGATCCGTACGGGCAGTTGCAGTTGTCGCCCTATGTGGCGTTGTCACGTTGCCGGCAGTTACCGGAGCCGGT
>JANQKH010000760.1 GCA_028281215.1 Phycisphaeraceae bacterium
CGATCCCGCCTCTCGCGCTGGATCATCGTGTCATCGACGACTCTCGACGTTTGACCGATGTTGTGACTATGAACACCTGACTCCATTCGCCTCGCTGGAAATCTCCCATGCCCGTATCTCGCAGACAGTTCCTTCGCGCCAACGGCGCGGTGTTGGCCCTGCCGTTTCTGCCTTCGATCGCCGGTGGCGCGGTCAAGGCGACGCAGCCGAGCAAGAAGCTCGCGATGGTGTACGTACCCAACGGTCTGGTGCGCCGCTGCTTCTTTCCCGGTGAGGAAGACGGCGAACTGCCTGGCTTCGTCGGCGGTTTCAATGCCGACAAGATCAAAGACAAAAAACGCATTCAGAACAAGCCTGGTATTTACCCGCTTGAACTGACGTCCACGATGAAGCCGTTGGCCGACCACACGAAAGACATCACCCTCGTCACCGGGCTCGATCGCACGTTTAAAAACGGGCAGGATGTCCACGCCCAAGGCGCATCGGCGTACATGACCAGTGTGTCGCCGGAGCAAGCATCCGAGAAAGGCATGCGGTATCCCAACGGGCGCAGCCTCGATCAGGTGATCGGCGACCACGTCGGCCACTCCACCATCTTCCGAACGTTGGAAATCAGTTGCAACGGGTTCAAGCAAGGCAAGGAGTCGATCTACTTCGATAACATTTCGTGGTACGGCCCCGACCGCATTGCACCCTCCATCCGCGATCCGAAAAAACTTTACGACCGCCTGTTCATGCGCGACAGTTATCGCTCGCACATTGCGGACGTCACCGATCTGGTTTTGGCGGATGCGAAGCATCTGTCGAAGAAACTGGGGCGTGATGATCGCCGCACGCTAAATGAGTTCATGTCAATGATCCGCGATATTGAGGTGCGGACCGCGAAGCTGGACAAACTCGCCGCCGACGCTGACGTGCGCATTCCGAAAAACGAAGTCATTCCGCGCGGCGACTACATCAAGTTGCAGGCTGACCTGATGCTGCTGGCCTTTCGCATGGGCATCACGAACATCGCCACGTTCATGGTTGGGCCTGAACGCTGGGACGCGCCGCTTTTCTATAAAGATGTGTTCCCGAAGCCGGTGCAGCATCACAATATGACGCACAATCAAAAGGGCGACGGCTACAAGCAACTCCAGAAGATCGACATCTTCCACATGGAGCAATACGCCTATATCCTCGAACGGATGAAGGAAATCAAAGAATCGGACGGCTCGACCATGTTGGACAATTCACTGGTGACGTACGGCGCTGGGCTCGGTGACGGTGCCACGCATCAGTATTTCGATCTACCGTTGATCGTGGCCGGCAAAGGTCAGGGCCAGGTCAAGCAGGGCCGGTTCATTCAATGTAAGAGCGGGACGCTGAATTCCAACATGTGGCTGTCGCTGGCGAAGCTGATGGGCGTGGAGATAGATTCGTACGCCGATAGCACGGGCGTTGTTTCGGATTTGTGGAATTGAGGGCTGCTCGCCATGTCGCCACGTGTAGACCATTTTTGTTGCCTGGTTGTGATTGTGCTTTTGTCGGCGCCGGCACTGGTTCGTGCTGACAATTTTGATGCGCTGCTTCAGCCCGTGTTCGCCCAGCATTGCGTCAAGTGTCACGGCGGCAAGAAGCTCAAGGGCAAAGTCGATCTCAAAAGTCTCGCGTCGGAGAAAGCGTTTCTCGCCAAGCCGGAGTTAATCCGGAATTTGGTGGAGGTGATCGACGCCAACGACATGCCGCCGGACGGCGAGCCGCGACTGCCGGACACGAAGCGTGCGAGGTTGCTCGCGGCGTTGAAGACGAGCCTCGCCAAAGCTGTCGCCGGAAAGGCCGTGCAGACGTTGCCGATTCGTCGGCTCAACCGTTTTCAATACAACAACGTCGTGCGCGATCTGTTTCAGTTGAACCGCGATGTCTTTCCGCTGCCGGAAAAACTGATGACCCGGCACGACAACTACATCACCGACCGGCGCGATCGCATGCCCGACAAGGTGAACGTTGCCTCACGGGTGTTGAATCCGGAGCCGGGTCTCAAAGGCGTGCGCACGTTTCCCAAAGACCTGCGCGCCTCGCACGGGTTTGACAACCAGGCCAATCAACTCACGTTATCCCCCCTGCTACTGGATGCTTATCTGCGTTTGAGTGTGTCGATTGTCGAGAGCGAGGATTTCAACGAAAAAACAGTCGGCATCTGGAAGACTTATTTCGCCCCGCCGGCCGAAGACGCGGACGTGGGTAAGGAAGTGCGACGTCGACTGGAACATTTCCTCGCGCTCGCATTTCGCAAGCCAGTCGACCACGACACGCTGGACCGCTATCACGCATACACGCTTGCGAAGATCAAACAGGGCGCTTCGTTTACGGATGCGATGAAGAAGGCGGCGTCGGCGGCGCTTTCTTCTCCGATGTTTTTGTTCCGATCGCACGACGCCGCCGGCCGGGAGAAGCAGTTCGAGCTTGCATCGAATCTGTCGTTCTTTCTCTGGTCCAGCGCGCCGGACGCTGAATTGCTTGAACTGGCAAAGAAGGGCGAACTGTCGAAGCCGCAGGTGTTGGCCCGGACGATCGACCACATGATGGCGGATCCGAAGGTAGAGCGTTTTCTGGACACGTTCCCCGCGCAGTGGATGCAGCTTGAGAACGTGTTCGCCGCGACGCCGGACCCGAAGTTGTATCGCTTGTTCAGTCTGGACGCGCAGTATCCGGCCAGTGCACAGATGGTGTTGGAGCCGTTATTGTTGTTCGATGCGGTGTTCGTGGAAGACCGACCGGTGGTGGAGTTGGTGTCACCGACGTTTGGTTACCGCAGTGATTTTCTGCGGACGTGGTACACCACCGATCTCAAGCCGCCGACGCTGAACGAACAGCAGATCGTTGAACAGAATCGGCGGAACGAAGAGCGCCGCACATTGTTGACCGCTCAAATCAAGTCGTCGGAAGAGGCGCTCGATGCATTGACCAGTCCGATACGCGAGCGCTTGATCACGGCGCGCAAGAGGGACAAGAGTAAGCCGAAGTTGGTCGACCTGAAGCCTTTCGCGGCGTGGGAGTTTGACGGGAATTTGAAGGATTCGGTCGGCTCGCTCGACCTCAAAGCGCACGGCAATGTCGCGTTTCGCGATGGAAAAGTCGTGCTCAACCGGTCGTACTTGTTGAGCAAGAAACTGCCGATGGATCTGAAGGCCAAGTCGCTGGAAGTGTGGTTCGAACTGGATAACCTCGATCAGCGCGGTGGCGGGTTGATGGGCATTCAGGGGCCAGGCGATTTCTTCGACACCATCGTCATCGGCGAGCGCAAATCACGGCACTGGATCTCCGGCAGCAATGGCTTTTCGCGCACGCTTGATTTCCCTGAATCGGCGCCGGAGTCGACGACCGGCCAGTTGTTGCACCTCGTGATGGTTTACACCGACGACGGGGTGACCACGCTCTATCGCAACGGTGCACCCTACGGCAAACCATTTCGAAAAGGCAAAGCGGTTTTTCCGAAGAACCAGACGTCGGTCATCTTCGGTCTGCGTCACCTCCCGGCGGACGGGAACCGGTACCTCAACGTGAGCATCGACAAGGCGCGATTCTACACCCGCGCGCTGACCCCGGAGGAGGTCGTTTCATCGAGCAGTGGGCATGTGTTGTACGTGACCGACAAGGAACTGCTCGAAGCAATGAACGCGCAACAGCGAAAGCAACACAACAAGTTGAGCGGATCGCTCAAGGATTTGAAAGCGAAGTTGAACGCCGTGCCCAATCCCATCGACCTCAAGAAAGCGAAGCAGGACATCCGTCGGCGGTTCGACGACGACATTCGCAGGCAACTGCGCTCGCGCACTTTCACGCGCGTGACCCAAACCGATCCGCGGTTCGGTGGTGTGATCACCAACGCCGCGATGTTGAGCATGACCTCCGGTCCAAAGCGCACGCATCCGATCGCGCGTGGCGCCTGGATCATCGAGGTGATCTTCAACGACCCGCCGCCTCCTCCGCCGAACGATGTCCCGCCGTTGAATGAAGACGCGGCGGACAAGCATTTGACCATCCGCGAAAAGTTTGCGGTGCATCGTGAGAACCCGGATTGCGCCGGCTGTCATTCCCGGCTTGATCCGCTCGGCTTTGCGATGGAGAACTACGATATCACCGGCCGATGGCGTGACAAGTATGCCAACGGCCGCGACGTTGACGCCAGCGGTACGCTGATCAAGAAGTACGCTTTCGACGGGGCCGTGCAGTTCAAACAGGCAATCGTCAAAGAAAAGAACCGCTTCGCCCGCGCGTTCACCAGCCACCTGCTCCGCTACGCGCTCGGCCGGGAACTGGCCGCCGCTGACGTCCCTACCATCGACCACATCGTTGCCGTGTCGGCGAAGGATGACTACAAGTTGAAGTCGATCATCCGGGCGCTTTTGTTGTCCAAGGGGTTTCGAGGCGGCGAGCGATAGGTATCAGTTACCACGGTTGGTTTTTGCCCATAGGATGGAGCATCGTGGAGACAAGTTAATGTGTGCATTGCCGGTTGAATCGGTGTGCGAAGATCGCGCCGTCGACGCGTCATTCGAATAGCGATGCTTGAGAATAGGTTAATAACATGCAGAAAACCCATACTGCTCTCATGTGTGCCGCTGTTTTTGTTCTGGCGTTTCTGTCACGAGCGCAGGCACACCCCGTCACCACGGTCGAGGCATTGGTGAAGGCGGTCAATGAAGGTGCGGAAGGCAGCACGATCGTGATTGGGCCGGGCACGTTTGAACTCGAGGCGCCGTTGGAGCCCAAGGCGGGAATGACGCTCAAAGGCGCCGGC
>JANQKH010000770.1 GCA_028281215.1 Phycisphaeraceae bacterium
CGCGGCCAACTCTATGCCTCCATGGAGGCGATGGACGCGCTGAACACCGCCACGCTCGAAAACATCGGCGAACTGGCACAGACCAATGCGATTGCCGGCGGGCGAGAAAACCTCGACATTCGTGACGCCGAAGCCTTTGCCTTCATGGTGCCTGTCCGCCCGCAGTTGCCGATCAAGCGCGGCGAGTTCGATGACTTCGAACGCCCCGTCCTGCACGGCCTGCTGCCCGATGAGATTGACGACAAAGAGTTTAACCGCGGCCCATTCGACACCATTTTCGGCTGGCGACGGTTGATCGGTGGACAGCGGCAAGGCTATTGGGTGACCGTCGGTGGCGGCGGGCCGCCCTCCGGCGGCGGTGGACGCGGCGGCGTGCCCATCGGGAGAGGCGCAGGCGGCGGCAGTAGCGGTCCGCAGCGCCGGTTCGTGGAAACCGGCCCGCGCGAGCCGGACCTGTACCGCGTCACCAGTTTTCCCGGATGGATGCTCAACCGTGTGGGCTCGTTTGCATCGAGTCACTTGCGGCACAGTCGATTCATGTATTACGAAAGTCCAATGGCGCGGTACAAACTCGGCTACCTGTGGCCGGGGACGGGCCCGCGCTACATTCGCGATCCTGAAATGATCTCCGATTTCCTCGAGGCGGCATCCATCGCCGAGAGCAATCGAAGCCAGATCAAGGAAACCTGGTTTATCGCGGCCGAGATGAAGAGCAAATACCCGCGGACCGACGGGCGCTTCATGACGCCGGGCACCTATAGTTACCACGTGGATGGCAGAAACCAGTCGGACATTCGCCGCGTCAACGGTTGGATGGATCCAAGAGAATGGCCCACAGCCACAAAGATTAACGACTGGCAGTGGCGTGACGAGTGGGACTACACCGTCTACGAAGACCGTTCGATCGGCATCATCGGCCAGCGCGATGAAGACGAGCAGTGGGTTCCGCAGACGGCGTACCGAATCGATACGTTCATTTTCCTCGCAGTCAACATCGGCGAGGACGTGGAAGTCCCCAACCCGCACAACTTCACCAGCCGAAACGATCTACCGGCGCCGACCGACCTCGATCATCAACTGATTTCCCATGGTGAAGGTGAAGCCAACCATGTGGATCGGCTCGACCTGCTCAACTTCCTGTCCATCGCCTACATCGACGACACGGCCGTCGGCTGGCGAAGCCGATTCACCGGCAACAAGCCGTTTCCTTATCAGGTGGCGATCGCACAGAGCCATGTGTTCAACAATCACTCGTGGGATCTGTGGACACAAATGTGGGAGTCGCAACTTCGGCCGGTTAGTGATGTCCAAGGCTGGATCGAAAAGATGGACGCAGGCGACGAAAGCGACTTCCCCGATGAGACCGGCCCGGTGCCGCCCGAAGACCTAGCCGACTACTTACGTTCATTGATTGAATACGCACGCGTCATGAGCGGAGAATCCAACTAGGGATTGGGTGACCGAAAAGCGGAGTCACCCGATCACGCTGGAGCATTGCCATGCGACGATATGGAAAGACAACCAACCGCCTGCGGCAATCCAGGCTCGGCACGGCGATGTTTGAAATGCTGCTCGCCCTGCCGTTCTTGCTGATCATCCTATTGTTCCTTTGGCACTTCGGGCGCAACAGCGTACGTGTGCAGCGGAACCAGGGCATGACGCGTTATCAGGCATGGCGCGAAGCCGGTCACGGACCTGCGCCGTCGGTGGATCACGTGCACGGGCACCCGCAAATGAACGACACGTTTTACGGCAACTCGGCGGACTCCATCGGCCATAGCGGTCACGGCGGCTTTCCCGAGGACGCCGGCGACGCCTGGATCGAATACGCCCGCGAACACGACGAGCGTTCGGCCGACTTGGCGGCGGAAATGCTCGAAGGCCTCGCGTCCGGCAGAACGGCTAATTTCGCCACACGACACAACACGTCGAACAAGTTCCTTGAAATGTTCAACGGCGCGGTACGCGACACTTACACAGTGATTGATCACGATTGGAAATATGTCAACGGCGCTCGCATGCGCGCCGACGCTTACAATCAGCACGGGCCGAACGCATCGAATCTGGGGCCAATCCGGGATGCGTTTTACGATGAATTCGATCAGGGATTGCAGGATCAATCGGAGAATCCATTTGCGGACACGATTCGGGGGCTTTACCTGAACAATCCCGCCTACCGCGGCCCCAAGGTTGTCAATTAACCTTCTTGGCAAGCGTTTCGAGTTGCGAATCCATGTCTACAGCGCGGCGTTGCCATTCAAACTGTTGAACTGCGTTTCGAGTCTTTTCCTGCGCTGCGTGCAGACGGCCGTTCGTCTTCCATGTCTCCAGTTCGATGACCGTGGCGACGAGCGAGTCTACATTTCCCGGTTCATAGTAAACGCCACCGTCACCAAGTACTTGCGGGTAAGCCAAAGCTCGCGGGACGATGGGCACACAACCGGCGGCTGCCGCTTCGACGGCCGCGATGCCGAAAAATTCATGCCGAGCGGTTGAAATGAATGCATCGGCTTCAAGCAGTGTTCGGAGGTAGGCGGGACGTTCAGCAAAGCCCCAACTCACAATTTCATTCTCAAAATCATCCTTCGCCTGCGCGAAGCAAGCCGGTGTGTCTCTAAAAGATTCACCCAATACGCTGGCACAAAACTGAACGCCTTTGGATCGAAGCTCCCGCAGCGCATCGAACAACAGTTCCGGCCCCTTATCATGCTCCCATCGGGCTGCCCAAACCAGATGCAACGGCTCATCTGCATCGAATGCCCGTGTCGATGGTGTAACGGCCGGCCATTCGATGCCTGGTGATTCAACCCTTGCTTTCGCTTCGATGAGAGGAACCAACCCATCCAGTGTCTGGTCCGGCATGCGCTTGAGGTGCGAACGCATGGCATCGAAAAAGACATCACGATGAAAGGGTGAGTTAAACCAGACCTGATCGGCGGGGAGC
>JANQKH010000893.1 GCA_028281215.1 Phycisphaeraceae bacterium
GCCAAGTGCATGACGATGTGGTCCGCGGGGCCGGCCAGTTGAACGACATCGCAAGGCAGCGCGGGCAAAGGCTAGCGCAGATGGCGCTGGCGTGGGGACTGCGCGATTCACGCGTCACCTCGGCGCTGATCGGCGCTCGTACGCCTGAGCAGATCATCGATAACGTCGGCGCGGTCGACGGGCCGGCGTTCTCCGAAGAAGAACTGACCCGCATCGACGAAATCCTGGCGACGGTCGATATGGGCAAGTCGGTATGGGCGTCCGGCGACGACGATTGACCTACAATAAGGGCATGTCCGAACAGGCCACTGTTGATCTCGACGCCATTATGGAGGAAGCCGGGGCGGCGCTGGCAGAGATGGATTACCTGACCTGCGAATCGCTGTGCCTTCAGGCGTTGGCGCACGCGCGCGATCAGAAAAACTGGGCGGCTTACGGCCGTATCCTGATGCCGTTGCAGGAAACCCGACGCCAACGACGAATGATCGCCGCCGAGGGCATGATTCGTCTCGGCACGGCCACGCTCCAAGGTGAGCCGGCGGATTGGCTGCACCACTGCCATGCCGGCGCGTTGGTTGTGACGCATCCGCACGATCGTGACGCGGCCGCACAGTTGGCGACTCTCGCCCGGCAGCGTCGGCAGTGCGTCGAGGTGCTCTTTGCGGACAACCCCGTGGATGTCGAAAAATGGACGCTGCGCAGTTTCGACGGGCCGGCCACCGATTGCTCGGTTTCCGCACCACCTCGCAGTTGGGTTGATACGTGGTTGAGCGAAAGGGAAGCGTCAACACCGAACGAACCAGACGCCGTCACTGGCGGTATCACTCCCGGATCGTGGTTGATCCACGCGATGGAAAAGCTCGGCGATGCCGCGCTGATGGCGTTGGCGGACCATTCGCCAGATGAAAATTTGATTGAATCGTTGGAAGCCTGTTTGCGTGTCGTGCCTGATCACGAATTGATTCTCCAGCGATTGAGTGGTGTTGTGAAAACCATTCGAGTTCACCATCGGTGAGTGTTCGCGACCTTGTTGTGATGGAGCATGCATGACCAAACCGGATCGCCCGAAACGAAAGATTCGTTGGCAGACCGTGGTGTTGTCCATTCTGGCGATCCTGCTGCTGTTGATCGCCTACGGTTGGCATCTGTATCAGTCCGTACCGGCGAAGTGGAATGAAGTGAACGCCGTCATCAGCGGCATGAGCGAATCGGAACTCGCCGACCGCGCGCAGTCGATCGAAACGCTGGTGGTCAACGAATCGCAGGGCATCGACGCCGCCAAAGGACCGCAGGTCAAACCGGAGAATGAAGACGACATCACCGAACGTCGCGTGGTGATTCCTATCAAAGACGCGAACATCTGGCTCGCCACCAGGCTGAA
>JANQKH010000044.1 GCA_028281215.1 Phycisphaeraceae bacterium
TCGCGCTGTTGGCGTGACGTCTCTTGTTCAGCACGCATGGTCCACCAGATGCCGGCGGACACGGTCGCCATGATGATCAGACAGACTGCCCAGCCGACGAACGCCGCAGCGGATTCACCGCGCCGCAGCAGGCGACTGCCACTTGGTTTTCGCTTATGGTTCTCTGGCGCACTCAAACCCATTCCCTTTCAGGATGAAGCTAATCCGTCCTATGGAACATCGGCGCTTTAAATCAGACCGATTAGTCGGGCTGAATGCGATGCGCCGAGGTGAAGGGACGGCGGATCACATGTACCGCTATCCGGCAATCATTACCGGACACAGAGGGACGGGATTTGCGCTAAGGACCAATTCACCCGGGATCGGGTTCGCCGGTGGGGATGGCGGGCGGGTCAATCTCTCCAAGACCCATGGCGTCGTCAGACATCCAGGTCGGCGAGCAATTCGTCGAGCAGCGCATCAATCTTATCGGAGGTGACGTAGCCATCGGCATCGATTTCGCTTCGCACACGATCGATCAATTCACTTCGGACGGGATTCTCAGATAGTTTGCTCAGGTAGCGCGCCACTTCGGAAAACTCCGCCTGGTCATTCTGGTCTCGGCTGGTCGCGGGGGCGGGGCTGACGTTGGACTGCCGTGACGTGCTGACCAGGGGCGGCGCGGCAGGCCCGGAAATAGGGGTGATGTCACTCATGGCAACAGGCTCCGAGGATGATGGTAGCGATGCGTAGGAACATTGGGGATGAGGAGGATGGCGTCGCGTCCTTGCAACGGCTCCCATCGTGTCCTGGCTGTTGGTGCCTTGCCTTCCTTGGCCGGGGTCACACACCCCGCCGTCGTTCTACTATTGATATCGCCGGGATGGGTTCAAATGCTTGAAGGAATGTCGATTCAAGCGTCAACTCCATAAACTATTGTGTAAAAATAAGATATAGCATATTCAACGGTAACTTGTCCGATAAGAGGGTACGGACCTGTGCAGTTAAATGACCCGCGTTCCGCCCGATAATGCCGGCAAGATTTGCGCCGTCAAGCACTTACGATCGAACACGGTTCATCCCCGCCCTGAAATCGGCCTGAACGGTGATCAACAAAAAAAGTTGATTTTCTTCTGCCATCCCCGGTGGTCTTATCTAGACGTCCGGACTCATTGATCAGGATTCGTTTGAATCGTGTTCAATCGGCGCAAATCCTGCCGCGCAACGGGCATTGTTCACCACCCGCACAATCTCGCTCTCGTCCAAATTTTTTTTCTGCAACGCTTGGAGATGAAGCGAACAGACACCGTCGTGGCACTTTGACAACCGGTAACGATTGGACGCCACCCAGCGATAAATTCTCCGACCGATCCAACCCACACCGGGCACATACAGCACCGGCAGAATCGGCCAGAGCGCCGGAAACACCCGCGCGACCGCGCGGAAGGCGTCGAAACCGCCAAGCACCTTGCCGCGCGGCGTGCGGACGATCATCTCCTTCAACGCCCGTTGGTACGACACACTCGGCAGTTCCGCCTGCATGGTTCGGCGGTCGTGTATATCTCGAAAGGTGATGCGCTGCCCCACATCGAACAACGCCAACCCTAAACGCGAACGTCGGCAAATCGGGCAGAACGTGTCGTAATAGAGGGTGAATGACCCACGCTTGCCTTTGCCAGCAAGCCAACCGGCAAACGCCGCCACCGCAACGCCGCTGAGAAAGACTGGGTAGAAGCCGAGCGTGTTTTGTCCAAACCAGCCGATTTCCATGAAGATGAAGATCGCGGCGTGGAAGAGTACACCGACGATCAACAACCACGGCCGGACGCGCGACCAAAGAATCAGAAACGGGAACCCCAACTCAAACAGCAGCGTGATCCAACCGGCAAGTCGGCAAAAGATCAGTGGGATCGGAAACTGATCATACGACCAGCGGATTAATGTGGTGTCG
>JANQKH010000096.1 GCA_028281215.1 Phycisphaeraceae bacterium
GTACCGAAACTCAAACGCCGCCTGGTCCCGCACAATCAGCACAAACTCACCGGCATCCAACGCCGTGACCACGCTGGTCGTGAAGTCGAATGTCAGGCCTTGGTCAAACTTGATTTTCGCGAGGTCAATGGTTTCGTCGCTGATGTTAAGGAATTCGACGAACTCAAACACGTCGGCGTCGACATAGCCGGCGTTGATTTCGACGGCCGATGGGTCGTATGGGTTGTAGTTCACTTCCGTGATGGAAAAGCTGGATACGTTGCCGGGGGTGTTGAGTCGGAAGAACGCCTTGGACAACGGGCTCCATTGACCGTTGTCAAGAACGCGGGCGTGGATGCCGGTGGAGACGTTGAGATTAATCGGCGTGCCGTTCCACAAGATGGCGGTTGGACTGACCGCCCCGCCAAACAATCTTGGGTCGTTGCCGTCGAGGGTGTAGTAAATGGGCGCGCCGCCGGCATTGAACTGGCTGACGATTAGTTCAAGGTCGAAACTCAGGTCGCTGCTGGTGTTGTTGGCTTGATGGACTTCCACGGCGAGCGTGTTTTCGCCCTGTATGAGGTCGCTCTTGTCGATTTCAAAACTGAAGTAGGTGGTCTCGTTGGCATTGCTGACCACACTGGATGCGAAGGTGTCGAACAGGATGGTGTTGTCGCCGAGTGTGCCGGGCAGGTTGTCGCGGACTACTTCGTTGCCGTTGAGGAACACGGACACGCCGTCATCGCGCAGCACGTTGAGCGTGACGACATCGACGGATGCAAGGTCGGCCAGGTTAAACGTGGTACGGAAGTAGGTCGTGGCGTTTTTTTGATCGCCGGCGGTTCCGGGGTCGGTGTCGATGAAGCCGACGGTGGTGGTTTCGCCGTTGCCGCCGTAGCCGAGGATGCCGGGGCCCGATTGCCAGGTTGTATCATCAAAGCCGACGTTGCGCCAAGCCGTACCTTGGTTGGAACCATCGTCGAGGTATTTCCAGGTGCTGTTTTTGGCGACGATGGTGGTGTCGGTGGTGCTGACGTCGCTGAACAGGGTGATGTCATCGGTGGATTGGATGGTTCCGCCGTTCTGGATGTTCCCGTTGACGCGGTACTGCGGTGCTTCGACACTGGACCACCAGCCCTCGGCGGCCAGTTGCGCGATCAGGCGGTCCTGCTCGCCGACGAACCAGTTGCGAAGCGTGCTGACGGCGTTGTCCCAGTTGTCTTTGGTGAAAGGCGTGGTGCGTTTGGCGTCGCCCCATCGTGCGGATTCGGCGATGACGGCCTGGTCAATCTGTGCGGCGCGGAAATCGGTCATCGCCTGGAGGTTGGCGGTACTGAGCACGCCGTCGTCGGCGATGTGTATCTGCACGCGATCAATGAATCGCTGGCGGTACTCATCGTTGTCCATCAACGTCTCATGCAGCCAGTGCGGATTCCAATACTGGCTGTTGGCTTGATTGAAGTTGTTGTGATCGATGTACTTGGGCGAGACCATATTGCCATCGCCGGTGTCGAGTGAGTGTTCGCTGTCGTGTTCGAAGAACTTGAAGCCGTCGGGGTTGTTGCGGTTGTAGATGCCGAACCAGTTGTTGGTTCGCGGCGCGGTGAAGCGTGAGCCGGCGCCGTCGCGGTCTTTCGTGAAGTAGACAATGATCATGTGATCGATCAGGTTGTCGACGTCGAGGAGTTTGTCGAAGAGCGGGTTGTTGGTGCCGTCGGGATTGAGCCCTTGTGCTTGAAGGTAGATGCTGTCATTGGCGAAGCCCTGCAACATGAGGTTGTAGAGCGCCATCCATGCATCGAGTGTGCCGTCGGTGGCTTCGACGGTGTATCCGCCTGCTGAGCCGGCGGATTTGACAACGTCGTATTCTTCTTTGTCCCCGCCGTAGTACGTTTCGGCGAATGAGGCGGACGGCCGTTCATCGGTTTGGAACAAACCGAAATATTGGCCGTTGAGGTAGAGGTGGTAGTATCGGCCGCGCGTGTATTGATGGCCCATCGCGCCCTGGATGTCGCGCGAGAGGACATCGCGGAGGAAGGTGTTGCGGGTGTCGTTCTGAAAGGCCCAAGAATAATTTTGCGCGGTGCGCAGATCGATCTTGTCGAACTCGTCAGCGCCTTCGTCCTCAAACAGCGGGAAGTTCAGTTTGGCGTCGCCGTACTCATCGCGGAAGAAAAGGCGAAAGGAGTGCTTGGGGTTGGCGTCGCTGCGGCTGAACCCACCGCGGATGCGAATACCGGTGTTGACCTGGAATTCATTGTCTCCGCTGCCGTCGTCGAACGGATCGATCAATTCAAGTGAGCCTTCGCGCTCCCATGCGCGGCCGCGATTGCCGGCGTTCACGTAAATCCCCGTCGCGGGGTCATAAAGATTGTCCACATCCGTCACCAGCGACAGCGATGGAATGTCCATCAGCGCGCCGATGAGTAGCGGGCCCCACACGGGATCATTCACGATGTCGGGGTCCATGCCGTAGTCGATCTGCTGACCGTTGACCGGCCCAGTCGGGTAATCCGGGGAAGGCGGGCTGCCGTCGGCCGATTGCAAAATGACATCGTTCAAAAAGAAATAGGTCTGCGTGTCGACATTGGTCGGTTGGAAGCCGGGCTTGAAGGCGGCCGCGCGCAGCACCGTAGTCCCGGTGATATTGATCGGCCCGGTGTAGGTTGTGCCGTTGGTTAGTGTGGGCGGTGAACCATCGGTGGTGAACATGATGGTCGCACCAACCGTGTCGGTGGTGATTGCCACGTCGAAGGCGGTGTCGAAGAAGCCGCGGTCAACGGAGAACTTCGTGTCGGCGACGAAGTCGAAGAATCCGGGCACGTTGGCGGCGCCGGGTGTCGGTGTGGCGAAGTATTGTTCGCTGTTGTCACTGCTGGACGCGATGATTTCCGGCCGAATCAACAGGTCGTCGTCGCTGACTGTGTCGTTGAGACCGTGAATCGCCAGGACGTTGTTGCCCTCGACCAGGTCGCCCAGGTGCAGATTGATGTTGATCGATTCCACGACGGTGGATTCTTCGGGCGTTCGAGTTGCGGTGGCGGCGGAATTCCACGCGGTGGATGTCGGCGCATTGCGTGACGCGATTTCGACGCCGTTGAGGTAGGCAACGAACCCGTCGTTGTATTGCATATTCAGCGTGAGTTGATCGAATGCGGTGGGGTCGTCCACGTTGAAGTTGATGCGCGTCCACAGGCTGGTGTTGACACCCTGAACCTGATCGCGAACGTTGGTTTCGATCAGGTCGCTGAAGCCGGCAAGGGCGAGCCCGCCGTTGGCACTGTCGCCGACAAGGTCGAAGTTGTTGTTAAATGAAGCGTGGTTACCCGGCGCGGCGAAGAATTCGAGCGCGGCCCCGCCGGTGCGTTCAAAATAGACCAGTCGCACATCGTAGACGCCGGCCTCGGTGACGTTGAACACACCGAGCGAATCGGCGGCGCTGCGCGGGCCTGCGAATTCAAGGTGAAAGTTGTCCGCGCCGGTGATGTCGAGCAGGAAGCCGTCGTCGCTGTTGACGCCGAAGGTCCACTCACCGGCGCTGGGAATGAAAATGCTGGCGGTGGCTTCGATGACGAAGTTGTTGTCATCGTTGCCAATCTGCATACCGGGAAAAGCATCATTGCTGAGAAAGTGCGCATCAGCGCCGGTGCTTAAAAAGTTCAACGTTTGAAACTGGTTGATGGTGACGCTGGTCTGCTGGCCTGGATTGGCGATGACGCCTTCGGCTTCGGTGATGTTGTCGACGGTGATGTTGGCCTTGTAGTTGTTGACGGTGAAGCCGGAACCGCCGGGACTGAAACCGATACCGGTTCGCGCAGTTTCGGACTGAGGTACGAACGGCGTGGTCAGGCCTGCGTTTTGTGTGCCAAGCGAAACTGGGCTGGTAAACGTAGCGTCAGAGGCGTTGTTGTGGTCGACATTGCCCGTTCTTTGCAGGCTGTTGGAGTTCGTGCCGGTACCAGGTGATCCGGCTCCCGTCCACGCGTCGCCGACCGTCACTTCAAACCCGTTGATGGTCGCGTTGATTGATTGAATCTCACCGGCGCTGTAACCCCAGGCCAGGAAGTCAACGATTTGCCCGGCATCGTCAAGAATCATGATCCATCCCGGTCCATTTGTCGGCCAGAAAATGCTGCTGCCGAAGTAATTGTCACTGGTGCTTTCAGTTCGGTAGAGCACTTGGCCGGCATTGATGGAGTCAGGCAGTTGCCAGACCGTGCTCTCGACGGTGTTCACGGTCCCGCCGAAGGCGCGGTTGATCGCAACGACCCAGCCGGTGGTATCGACGGCGCTGTCGGACACGTTTTGAATCTCAAGTGAATCGGTCCCACCGACGTAAGCTTCCGTGATGAGCAGGGTTGATCCCGGTTGATCGATGCTGTCTTGCCACGCTGAGTCGTCGAATTGCGGGTCGGTCCAGCCGGTGCCGATCGGGTCGTCGGCTATGGTGGGCACGTGAAACGTCACTGTGGTGCCGGGTACGAGCAGTGTGGTGGAATCGATGGCGATGCCGTAGGAAATGTCGGCTTCCTGCATCGGGTAGGGGTCGTAACTGTGGGCAATGGTGACACCGTCCGGTTCGACCAGCGCGAAGAATTCACCAGCATCATTGAGCCCGAAATTGGTGTGCAATTCGCCGATGGGGTCGGTGCGGTCCTTGCCGGACGCAAAGATGATGCGGTGCTCGCCCGCTTCCAGTGTGATCGCGGGAATTTGCCATTTGGTCAGATCGTTCGCATCGTCGGTGACGTACCAGCCGGTGAGGTCGATCGCCGCCCCGGTTGGATTGTGCACCTCGAACCAATCGGTGAACATGCCGTCTTCGTCGGCGAGCGTTTCAGTATTTCGAGCCATAAACTCGCTGATGATGGGGCAGTCGCCGGTGTTGATCGACAGCAACAGCCTCGGCTCCAGATGTTGAAGCCCGGACCATGGCGATGTTGTGCGCTTGCGGTTATCTCTCTTCCGCATGGTGGTTATCCAAAAGCACCCACGCCTCCAACACGTTGAAGCGGAGAACGATGCATGACGCGAACGCACTCCACGTATTTGGGAACGGATGTCCGTTGCAATTGAAAACGATGCGCCAGCTCGCGCATCCAGATTGGGAAGCGATGCGTAAATTTCAATTCAAGGATGACATGACCAATTTCGGCATCGATCCAGTTTTCTCGTTCGGCGAAGAAACGATGCCGCCACGGTCCGCCGAGCACGTGACGGTCCAGCGTCAGGCGGAACGAATCATCGCCGTGCGAGACATACGCTTCGCGTTGATACGACGTGAACGCAGCCGGGCGCGCCTTGATGCGGTCGCGCAACTGGCAGAATTTTCCCAGCGTGTCGAACGCCTGCCGCGTGAGCGACTCACGAAGATCATCATGCCTGGGGTGGCGACCCTCGAGCAATTCCAGCGCGGCCTGCCGATGAACGACGGAGCGGTCCTTGAGAATGCAATCATTCACCCGCCGTTTGATTTCCAGGAACACCGGATGCTCATCGTCGTTGCTGTAAAACCGGGCGCGCAGTTTGAATCTGTTCTTCTCACCATCCATCGTCGCGCGACACAGCGCGAAATCGATATTGTCAAGATAGACACTGTGGACCATGTAGCCTTCCGGCTCGGCGGGGTCCATGTGGTCGTCCGGCCGCATACGACCGGCGATGAAATCACGCACGCCCTGGGCGATGGTTTCATTGATCAGGTACTTCATCTCGTACCGATTGTGTTGGACGGAGTCCTGGCGAATCATGGTCACACTTCCCAATGCGCCTGATCTGGATTCAGGAAGAGAGTTTTACGTCGTTCTCGGCAAAGGTGTTGACGCCCCATTCTTCCCGTAAGGCGTGACATTTTACCGGGTTATTAGTATATTGTAATCGACGGATTAGAAAAGCGTTAAATCCGCAGATAGATGGAGGGCCGGAGTATTACCAATGCCTCCGCTCCCGTTGCCTGCCTGATTCCGCTAAGACTCCTTGTCGGCCCTGCGCCAGCGTTGGCGCGACCGAGGGCCTTGGGTTGATGAGACACACACAATCCGATGTTGGTGCTCGCGAACATGGATGGATTCATTGACTCCTTCTTCCATGGCGACTTTCAGCCGACGGTTGCCAATCCCGAAACAGCGGCGCTGATGCTGTTGCTGTCGTTCTGCCTTGGGCACGTCGTCGGCTGGGTTTACATGTGGACGCACACCGGTCTTTCCTATTCACGCATGTTCGTTGCGTCCCTTGTCGCGCTGCCGGTCATCGTCTCGATGCTCATGATGCTCATGTCGGGGAACGTGTTCATCGCGATCGGTCTGCTGGCGGTCTTCGCGGTCGTGCGTTTTCGCAATGTGCTCAAAGACACGCGCGACACGGCTTTCATTTTGTGGACCATCGTCATGGGCATGGCGGTCGGCACGATGCGGTTCAGCACGGCCATGATGGGTTGTGCATTTATCAGTGTGGTTTTCTTATACCTGCGGTACACGAACTTTGGCACACGATTGAAGTACGACGTGGTTTTGTCCCTGCAACTGACCGGCGACCTGGTGGTAGGTTTGCAAAACCTCAAACAAATGCTCAAGCGACATTCATCACGCGTGGATCTCACAAGCGAACGCAACCTGACCGACACCGGGCTCGAACTGTCTTACCGGCTGCTGCTTCGTGACCCGACGCGCGGGCATGAACTGGTCTCCGAACTCAAAGGCGTGGACGGCATCGTCGACCCGGCCTTGTACGCGCACAATGACGAATCCGAATTCTGATTGAATCATGGTGAAAGCCAAACGCATTCCGATTCCGCTTTCCCGGCGACTGAGGCGCCTTCGCGCGACGCTGTTGCCGATGCTGATCTTCGCCGGCGCCGCCACGCTGACCGTTCTGCTGTGGAAACGCCAGATGGTCATGCCCAACAGTTGGGGGGCCGTGGAAGCGATTCGTTATGACCTGGGCAGCCACATCGACGGCACGCTGGTATGGGACGCAACCGGTCAGCCGGAGTTGTTTCAACAAGTCAACGCAGGCGACGTGGTGGCAAGGCTCGACAACCGCGCCGTCCTTGGGCTCATGGATGTGGTCCGGGCTGAGAACGCCCAACTCGAATCGCAACTGGCGGCCACGCTGCTCGAAGCCGAACTGGATCAGGGTGACCGGCACTACCAGCGCAAAGTCGATGCCCGCCGCCTGGCGCTGGACATCGAGCGCATGAAACTCGAATTGCTCGACCGTGATGCGTTGATCGCAGCCGACCGGATTGACAAGCAGCGCCGCGATGAAAAAGTCAAACTCACGGAAGAACTGGTCAGCAAAGGCTCGCAGACGGAATTCGAATTGTTTACCGAGCGCGCCCGGCGGGATGTGGTCGCAGCACGCATTGAAGGCAATGTTAATGCCCGCAAGGAAGCGAATGCCCAACTCCAATCCGCGCAGCAACGTTTCGCCGCGCTGCCCAGCGTGGATGACCCCGATTTCGAGAAACTGCTCAACCCGATTCGCAAAGGCATGGCCGTGCAACAGGCGCGGCTGCGCGAATTAGCAACGCAGATCGAAAGCCTGAAAATCCGCGCGCCGATTACCGGGACGATCACTGCTATTTACCGGCGAAGCGGGCAGGCCGTCCGTGCCGGCGAACCGATCATGACCATCGCCCAGCACGAGTCGCCTCACATCGTCGCATATATCCGCCCCAACCAGCGCATCGATCCGCAACTGGACATGCAGGTTACCATTCGCCCGCGGCGCAACCCCTCCCTGGTTGCCCAGTCCACCATCGCATTCGTCGGCCCGCAATTCGAATCCGTGCCCATTCATCACCTGGCCAACCCGACCGTTCCGGAAGTCGGCCTGCCGGTCAGCATTGAATTGCCGAAGGATTTCAAACTCATTCCCGGCGAGATCGTGGACCTGACGTTCAAACGCTGATCGTTTCGCTTCACCTGATCTCTTTGTCATCGTCATTCCCAACGCGGCGATTCGCATCGGTAAAATCTTTGCACCGATGAGTATTCGCTACGCCATTCACCGCACCGCGCCTTCGTCTTCCGTTGTGGGTAAGCACCGGAACGGCGATCGTTTCAGATTCAATATTCGCACGTGTCTTCTCGTTGCGGTCACCTGGCTGCTCAGCGCCTGCGGAAATCCGGTCGATGCGCCGGATCAACCCGTCCACATCTCCGGTCGCACCATGGGCACGACGTTTCGCATCACGCTGTCGCAGTGTCCGTCACATATGACGCCTGAACAGATCGAACATCGCGTCCACGAAATCCTCAATGGGATCGATCAACGCATGTCGACCTATCGCGATGATTCCCAGATCACCATATTCAATCGTGCAGAGCACACCGACTGGTGCGAAGTGAGTCACGACACTGCCGCGGTGATTGCTCACGCGCAGCAGGTCAGCCGATCGACTGACGGCATGTTTGACATCACCGTCGCCCCTTTGATTGAGCTTTGGGCGTTTGACAAGGCACAAGCCTTGGCCGACACACCGACTAATGAGCAGATCGCCGGTGTGTTGCAGCACGTCGGTTTTGAAAAGATCGAAGTCCGGCAATCACCGCCGCGCATTCGCAAGACCATGCCGAACGTCAGGATCGATTTATCCGCCATCGCCAAGGGCTATGCGGTAGACCGTGTTGCGGAGTATTTGAACACGTTGTCGACGCCGGGCTTTCTTGTCGAGGTGGGCGGAGAGATTCGCGTCGCTGGCGCCAATGCGCAGGGTCGGCCGTGGACGATCGGCCTCGAAGAGCCGGCCATTGATAAGAGATCGATTCACCGAACGGTCCAACTTCACGCCGGCGCGGTGGCGACGTCCGGCACGTACCGAAACTTTCACGCGATCGATGGCAAACGTTATCCACACTTGATCAATCCGAAGACCGGTCGACCGATCGTGCACCGCACCGTGTCCGTCACGGTCATCGCCGACACCTGCATGCACGCCGACGCGATGGCGACCGCTCTGATCACCCTCGGTGCGGAGAAAGGCAGGCCGTTGGCGGAACGGCTCAACCTCGCCGCGCTGTTCATCAAGAAGAACGAAACCGGCGAACTCAGCGAAGTGACAACCCCCGCCTTCGAGCGACGGGTCGGTTCGGCGGATGCTGGCGATGGCCATCTTTCACCGACGCGATGATCACTTGGGGACCGCTCGGCCGTCGGGGTGCTTACCGTCCCCAATTTCACATGAAACCGGGAAATATTCCCCATCTTAGGATTGAAAAACATCGTTTTGGGCCGACTATCGGGGTTTTACGGGTCGCATCGGTTTTGGCACTTGGGTTGCACAGGTAAGTCGGAACCTGACAAAGCCACCCTGAAATCCAGAAAGGAACCCATCCATGACCGCCGTCCCCACCACTGCTGCCGCAGCCGCGACCTCCACTTGCCCGCGTTGCAATGCCGGCAACGCCGCGATGTCGAAGTTCTGCACGAGTTGCGGTTCCTCAATGACCGGCCCGGCTCCTGCCATGCACGCGCCGACGCCCCACTCGCAACCCGGACCGCAACCGGTCGCCCCCCCGCGGCCCGGCATCAACTTCCAACGCTTCGGTATGGCCGGCGGCGGGGCGGCCCCGACGTCGATCAATGTGTCAATCAATGCCGCCGACGCGTACGAAGCCGTCATGACCAAAGTGCGGCAGGACGATGTCGAAGTCGAAAGGGAACAGCCGGCCTCCAACGCCCGCTTCGTTGTCAACTACAAAGACTTCGCCAACACCAGTTGGATGAAAGTCAAATACAACGGCGAACTGACCGTCGTTGAAACGGCTCCCGATCAGTCATCAGTGAAACTTTCACTCGCGCTGAATTGGGGGTCGATGGTGCCGTTGATCATCTCCGGCGTGGCGATTGGTATCCTCGCCGGCATGTTCAACTACATGATCATGCCGTTCATGTTCTTCATCATCGTCGGTATGGTCGCGTTTCAGATTTGGATCTGCACGAGCAAAATTCCCAACAAACTGAAAGACAAATGGCAGAAAGATTTGCCGCGCGTCACGGTCACCGGGCCGGCCGGGCCAAGCATGCATTCGCCGAATGTCCACGTTCCCGCTCCTGCACCCGTTACACCGAAACCAACGCAGCCCAAAGACACCACCGTCGCACCCAAGGTTGAAACGCCGGAACCGGTTGACTCGCCGACGCCGAGCACGGAACCGGCCAAGCCTTCGCTGGTCGATCGACTCAAACAACTTAACGAGTTGCGTCAAGCGGAAGCGATTACGCAGGAAGATTACGACGAAAAGAAAGCCGAAATCCTTCGCCAACTGTAATGCGAAACCTTTTGACCTTAGAGAACCATCGTGACCACCGACCAACTCAACGCGAAACTTTGCTCGTCCTGCCTGGAAGAGATTCCCACCGATGCCCGGTTCTGCAACCACTGCGGAACCGGGCAGGACGGCGCCGCCGAGCAAGTAACGGACCCCGCGCCCACCGCTTCGCCACAAACCTACGGCCATCATTGCCCGGTGTGCGGCGGCGAAGGTGTGAACCTGCCGGCCGACCGCGAGTATTGTCCCTGCTGCCGCTGGTTGCGCCCACTCACCGCCGACTACCACCTCGACCCCACTGTTTTCCTGTGGCAACTCGACGGCGAAGCAATGACGCGATTGCACGGCATTGGACCGATTAACGCCCTGGCGCACAAAATCTCCGAGACCGTCGGACGCCCCTGGTTTGAAGCAGCGGTCAACGGCGTGCGACTCGGTGAAGATCAATTGCCCGACGTATTCGCCTACGCCATCTGCGCGGCCCGCATTATGGGTCTGCGTTACCTGCCGGAAATTTACGTCTCCGGTGAAAACATGTGGGACGCCGTCACCATGGGGTCCGCGACCGGTTGCTTCGTTTCGCTCGGCAGTGTGTTAACCAACATGCGCGGCACGGACCTGCTCTATGTGTTGGCGCGTGAGATGGGACATGTGGCTGCGGGACATGCCTTGTGGCGCACCGTTGTTGAACTAGCGGCCGGCAAACAAGGACCGAGTTCGCTCGTCGGCTCCGGTTTTCTGGAATACCTCAACCCGATGAAGATCGTGCAGGGCGCGATTCAAGCGCCGCTGTTGGCATGGAAACGTCACTCCCAAATCACCGCCGACCGCGCGGGGTTGATTGTCGCCGGTGACATGGAAGTCGCCACGCGCGTACTGACGCAATGGTCACTCAAATCCTTCCCGCTCTACGCCCGCATCAACCAGGACGCTTGGCGATTGCAGGAAGAAGAATCCGACGACGCCACCATTCGTATGTCGGAATTCCTCATGACCAGCAACCCCTACCTCGCCCGCCGTTTAAAGTTGTTGCGCGAGTTTGAGTTGACCGAAGAGTACCAGTCGTGGCGTCATTACATCGATCACTTCACCAAAGACCTGCCTGGTTTCGATGCGCAGAACGACGGTGGGAACAAACGCCCGAACGAAGGGGAAATGGTCAAGCTGACCTGCGCCAAATGCCGCACACCCATGCGCGTGCCCCGCGCCGCGCTCGAAGGCGGCGATCCGGTCAACGTGCGCTGCCCCAATTCAAGCTGTCGTAGCGTGATGAGCGTCAAACCACGCAAACGATCGAACCCCGGCCCCGAAACGATGACGGAATAACTCAAAAAAGCAAGGAAAAGCGATGAATGAACGCATGTTGGAACACCACTTGCATCATTTGTCGACATCGCGAAACCCACGACGAATTGAACCTGACCGATGAACCGCCGACCCGCACAACACGAAGAGACCCGCCGAGCCAACCACGCCCGGCGCCCCGGCCCCGAAGCACTCAGCCATACGCTGGACGGATAAATTCCGTCATTGAGATGGAAAAACAAGAAGCACTCCGCTG
>JANQKH010000821.1 GCA_028281215.1 Phycisphaeraceae bacterium
TGTGCCGGTAGTGGATGCAGCAGGCGCCGTTGGTTTTGCAAGGGTCACGCTTGAGCCTGCGGCTCTGTCTGTACCGGAATAGGCTGCGCCGCGCAGCGATGATCGCAGGTCGTCATCGAGCGAACGGAACGGTGTGACGCCGAGCTTTTGCAGGGAGCCGTGGTACGACCGCACCGCTTCGGCGGGATCGTCCAGTTCGCCGTCGGCGAGCCAGCGCAGGTGTTGGATGAACGTGAGTTGATGTTCGCTGTTGTTGATCATGCGGCCGTAAAGCGCGGCGCGGGCGCCGTACTTGCGGGCCTCCCATAATTGATGGAAGGCGTCGAATGTGGTGCCGCTGGAGCCGCCGAGGATGCCGGGCACGAGGTGCGGGTCGTAGGACACAAGTTGTTCCATCGCGGCCGGTCCGGCGTAGGGGATTTTCAGAAAGATCGGTCGACCTTTTCCAACGACGCCGCCGAGCGTGCGGGCGATGCTGTCGTTGATGAATCGGCCGAGGTCGGCTGGACAGTGATCGCCGCACGCGTTGGGGTTAAACACTTCGAGGAAGTGGCGAAAGTTTTTTCGTTCGGCTTCGGCGCGGAACTCGGCGTAGCGTTGCAAAGCGTGGCGGTCCAGATTCGCGCAGTTGTTGAACGTGATCGAATAAAGCCCGAGGTCCGCGCCGGCGATGCGTTGCGCCGGATCACAATCCACTTGCCCGCACATGATGTGATCGATGGTGGGCGTTCGGAACGGCAGGGACGGTTGTGTGCCGTAACGGCCGGTGCCGGTGGCGAGCCAGATGTCAGTCGTGTCGTTGGCGCGGGAGGCGGGTGTGCAGGCGCTGCCGTCAAACAAACGCTCGGCGATGGTGAGCACTTCGTTGGTCGATGCGCTCATAAGCATGATGTCGAGCAGGCCGCTGTGTACGTTTTCGCGAATGATGTCGCGTAACTCAGCGAGCGAGCGGTACCGCCCTTCTTCGGCGAAGTGTTCGGGGGACTTGCCCGGCGCGGCGATGCCGAACGCCAGGTCCGGATCCTTCGCGTCGGCGAGGATGAAATCCCGGCAGCCGTGTGGGTCGGCGTGAATGCGAGCCAGTTTTTGATCGAGCGTTTTTTCCATGCTGTTGAACTTCCGTCGCGAGCGCGCGTCAATCAATCTTTCTTGTTGCGGTCCAGGCTGACCATGTATGCCGCTTTGCGGATCTCGAACCAGAACTTCAATTCCTTGAAGCGGTCGAACTGTGCTTTGCTCATGTAGCCCATCTGGTCCCATGTGTAGAGCGAAGGCGAGATGAGCCATCTGCCGTCGCGGTTGATCAGGTAGACGGGATCGAGGTTCACACCCGCCTCGTCGCTGTTGTCACGAATAATGGCGACGGCGCAGTCGCGCATCTCTTTCGCTTCGAGGACTTTGAAGTCGTAGCCCTCGCGTTTCATGCGGTTGGACAGCGTCTGCATTTTCACGCGTTGCGATTGCGCGGCGGGGATGGACGGATCGATGTTGTCGAGCATCCACATCGCGGTGTTGATGTCATCGCCGAGCAGCACGGCGCGGAAGCGTTCCATCGTTTCCTTGGCACTACGGCTTGATGAAGGCGTGATGGGCGAAGGTGAATCAGAGCTGCGGAGTCCAGTGTCCTGCGATGCGGATCGCGGCTGACAACCGACGGTTGGCAGAAGCAACAAACCCATCAGAATGGCCAGCAGGTTTTGCATGATTACGCCAATTTGCTCCACGTCGCTTCGAGAGCGCGGGCGCTGCCTTGGATGCCCGCGACTTCCTTGGGCCAAAGGTCGATCGCCTTCGCTTCGATCACACCTGCCCGACCGACCACTGTCGGCAGACTCAGGCAGACTTTCTGCATGCCGTACTGCCCGTTCATGCGCGTGCTGACCGGCAGAATGCGCCGACTGTCAAGTGCGATCGCATGAATCACTTCCGCAATACTCACGCCGACGGCATAGCCGGCGCCGCCCTTGCGGCGAATCACCTCCGCCCCGCTGCCTTGCGTGCGCTTGAAGAGTTCAGCCTGTTCGTTGGCGCTGAGCAGCGAAGTCATCGGCACACCGCCGACCGCAGCGCTGGACCAGATTGGCGTCATGGTGTCGCCGTGCTCACCGAGGATCAGCGCGCGGGTCTGCGTCGCGGGCCAACCTTTGGCCTCGGCGAGCAGGGAGGTGAACCGCGCGGTGTCGAGCACCGTGCCAAGCCCGATGGTTTGCTGCGCCGGCCATTGCAGATGTTCGATTGCCAGACGCGTCAGCACGTCGACGGGATTCGACACCACAAATATGATCGCATCCTTACGCAATTGGTTCGCGACCAACCCTTCCAGGATTTCCTTGAAGATCGATACGTTTCGGTTGATCAGATCGAGGCGCGACTCGTCGGGTTTACGTCGCGAACCGGCAGTGATGCAAACGACGTCGGCTTTCGCCGCATCCGCCATGTCGCCGGAATGGATCACTTGGTCGGCACAAAGCGATGCGCCGTGAATCAGGTCGAGCGCCTCGCCGTCTGCAAGGTCGCGATTGACATCCACGAGTGTGATCTCGCGCACGATGCCGAAACACTGCAAGGCAAACGCGGCATTGCTGCCGACGCGTCCGCCGCCACCGATGATGGAAACGCTGATACTCATGGGGATCGATGAAATTGCAAAGTGCAAAGTGAGAATTTCAAATTGCAAATTGGGATTTCGTTCCTTTTCGGGTTAGGTTGCCTCGTTTTCGTTTTGTGCATTGCATTTGCTCAGTTCGCCGCCGCCAAAATCTGGTCGGTAATTGATTGCACTAGTTGTTCAAACGCCGGGTCGGTATTGCCGGGTGATGCGGTGGTGTTTGACGGAGCCGTCTCGCCGCCGCACTGGCATTCGCACGAAGCGCTGGGCGTGTCATCGAAGCTGGTAAAGAACGGTTGATCGAGCGGGCTGGCGCAGCCTTCGGGGGCGCAGACGAGTCGGTCGTCGTGCATGCCGAATTTGTCTTTCACTTCGAGCAGTTCGGTCATCTGTTCGGGGTTGAGCACGTTGGGACGACGTCCAACCTGTGGCGTCAACAGAAGAATGCGGCAATATGCGTCGAGGATTTCGAGCTTGTAATACGCCTCGGTCAGGTTCGTATCGAAGCTTACCGTGCCGTGATTGCCCATGACGACGGTGTTGGTGTCGGGGCCGACATGCGCGACGACGCTTTCCCCAAGCACGGGTTTGCTCGGCGTGGCGTACGGCGCGAACGGAATCTTGCCGAGGAACACTTCCGCTTCGGGGTGAATGCCCGACGGGATCGGCGTGGTGCACAACGCGAATGCGGTGGCGTGTGGCGGATGGCTGTGCACCACCGCGCGCACGTCCGGCCGATGCTTGTAGATCGCCAGGTGCATCAACACTTCACTCGAACGACGCCGCCCGCGCGGATTCTCTTCTACCTGATTGCCTTCCATGTCGACGATGCAAAGATCCTCCGGCTCGAGGAATCCCTTGCTCTGATTCGTCGGCGTGCAGAGCACACGATCTTCGCTGATGCGGATCGAGTGGTTGCCTTCGTTGCCGCCGCAGTACCCACGAAGCCAGATGCGGTGACCGATGTCGCACATCTGTTTCTTCAGCTTCCAGAGCGGCAGATCAATTGAGTGAACTTCCATGGTTGGCTTCCTTTTCATTTGCGGCACAATTGCCGCGTCGCATACTTTTTCAACAGTCAATCTGATCAATAATTGCGGCACAATATGAATCGATGGTTACCGAGTCGGGATAAAACGGCATCGTCGCTTCGCGGCCTTCACTGACGGCAATGATTTGGCCACGGCCTGCGCCGAGTTCGTCGTACACCACCAGTGATTCCGGCATCGGATTCTTCCGCGGCGCGTTCGCTTCGCGACCTTCCAACGCCTGAGCATCAAACGCCTCCACAATCAACCACTGTCCGCGACGAATGTTCGCAATGCGGCGGTTGAGGGTGACGGTTCCAATGACACGGGCAAGTCGCATGTTCAGTCCTGAGTCCTGAGTCTTGGGTTTTGCGGAGGGGTGACGGCTTGAAACACGCAAGCCTCACACCTCAAACCTCGCCTAACATCGATGCAGGTCCGCCAGTTCGCGTTCGACGGCCGGCGGCGCGCCTGGGGGTTGCTGCATCATGCGTTGCATCATGGCCGCCATCG
>JANQKH010000177.1 GCA_028281215.1 Phycisphaeraceae bacterium
TACGAAGGGCTTACGCGCCGCCGGCTGGATCGCCGCCGCGCGTTTCTCGATGCGTTGGATGGGTATCACAAACGCGTCGATCAGCATGCCGCGGCGCAAAACACCACGCCATCTGCCCATGACAACGCTGTACCCGGCTCCGATTTTGATCAGGCGTATCGTCTTGTGCTGTCGCCGCAAGCCAAGTCGGCGTTTGATTTGACAAAGGAATCGGATCAAACGCGCGCCCGCTACGGCCGACACGCCCTCGGTCAACGATGCCTCATGGCGCGAAGGCTCATCGAAGCCGGTTGCCAGTTCGTGACCGTAACCGACCGCGGCTGGGACACACATGAAAACCTGTTCAACCGCTTAAAAGAAGGATACACCGGCGGCACGGCCGGCAAACTGCCGAAGTTGGACACCGCCTTCGCCGCATTGATTGAAGACTTGAACGATCGGCGATTGCTCGACGAAACGCTGGTGATTCTCATGGGCGAATTCGGGCGCACGCCGAAGCTGAACACGCGCGGTGGACGCGACCACTGGCCGCGCGCGTTCAGCGCCGTCCTCGCCGGTGGCGGAACCAAAGGCGGACAGGTCATCGGCCGATCCGATGCCCGTGGAGAACGCCCGGCCGACCAGCCCGTAAAACCTGCCGACCTGGTAGCATCCATCTATCACCTGCTGGGGATCGATACCGATCGTGAACTGAAAACAGCCGACGGTCGAATGGTTCGTGTGAATCAAGATGGGCGGATCATCAAGGAATTGCTTTCGTGATTCGATTGAGCATGTTCATCGCGGTTTTGATGTTTGGGTTGGTTTCTTCACCACTTCGCGCAGCCGAGCCGCCTGTGACGGCTGTCTGTTTTTCTCCCGATCAGAAGCAACTGATTGTGGGTTCACAGGCCGGCGTGCAGGTACTGGACCGGCCCAGCCGAAAGTTGTCTCGTCGTCTCGAAACGAAACTGCGTCACGTGCATGCGATAGCGTTCAATGCCAAGGGCGACCGGCTCCTGCTTGCGGGCGGCGCGCCGGCCGAACGTGGAGCCGTCCAACTGTTGACCTGGCCGCAGTGCAAACCCGTCTATCACGCAACGCTTCATCACGACCTCATCCACGATGTGGCATGGAACACTAAGGGCACACAGTTTCTCACGGCTTCGGCGGACCACACCGTGCATGTGATCGATGCAAAAACAGGCAAGCCGGTTCGCACGTTCACTGGGCATTCCGAAGCCGTGCTCGCCGTGGGATTGTTGAACGACGGCAAGACCGCAGTGTCCGTCGGGGTGGATCAGGTATTGCACGTGTGGGATGTCAGCGAAGGCAAGCCGATTCGCCGCCGGCACAACCACACCGACACGATTACGTGCGTGGCCTTGAAGCCGGGCGATGCGCCGTTGCCCATGATCGCCACCGGTTCGCTCGATCGCACGGTTCGATTCTGGCAACCGACCATCGGCCGGCTTGTCAAATTCGTGCGCTTGCCCAGCGCTGTGCTTTGCCTGACATGGTCATCCGATGGCCACACCTTGTTCGTCGGCTGCCGTGATGGCGGGTTGTATGAGATCGATGCCCAGCGATTGAAGCATTCGAGAAAGGTGCTCGTCAAGAACGGCTGGATTTACAGCGTGGATGCAGGGGAATTGGCCGGCGTGGTGGTCGGGGCGTCCAACGGCGTGATCAAATCATGGCGGAATGCGAAGCCATAACCGCAGCCGCCGCTTTGCGAAAATAAACTTTCAACAAATCAGAAAATCCGCGAAGGATTGGCCGCCCGCGGTGACACTAAGATAGTGAAGCCGCGAGGAATCCCGCCTTGTCCCATTCCTTCGACACCCATTGGCATGCCCGCGCCTTGCGCGGCGACCCACAGGCGATCGCCGCACTCGGCGAGCACATGCTTCGACCGATTTACCGCTTCTGCCTCTACCGCGTCGGGGGTGACCGCCACCTTTGTGAAGACGTCGTGCAAGAGACGCTGCTCCGCGCCATCCGAGAACTGAAAAAGTTCGACCCCGGCCGCGGTGGCGATCGAATCTTCGCCTGGCTTACCGGCTTGGCGCGCAACGAGATCCGACGTGTCCTTTCGCGCATCAACGATACCGCCAGTCTCGACGCTTTGTGGGCGCGCATGGACCGGCAACTGTTGAGCATTTACGCCAAACTCGAAAGCGAAGCATTCAGCGACGATGTGCTCCAGCAGCGTGAAACCCGACAGATGGTCAACGTCACCATGTCGCAGTTGCCGCCGATCTACCGCGAAACATTGGAAGCCAAATACGTCGACGGTAGCACCGTGCGCGACATTGCTCATGAACGAGGCGTATCGGAAAAAGCGGTCGAGTCACAACTGTCCCGTGCTCGCAAGGCATTCCGCGAAGCCTTTCTCGCGCTGGCGGGCAACCTGTCACTCGAACTCGATTCGCCGTGACGCGCGCAGTACCTGCAATACAAACTGAAAACGAAAGCAGATGCCATGAATCAGACGCACGACAACAACCAGCCCACGATCCGCGACAACGACTTGCAACGTCCCTCTACCAACCCCGGCGAGCAGAACGTTGATCGATTACTCACCATCTATGCGCCCGAAGCGATTGATCCCGCGTTTGAACAGGATGTCCTTGATCGCATGCAAACCTTGGCGGCGTCAGGACAAACGCATCGGCTCAAACTCGGTCCGGCCCAATGGTTAATCGCAGCCGCGATGTTGGCGCTGGTCGCCATGATCGTGGTCGCCGCGTGGAACACATTGAACAACGACGCGTCACCGTCAGCCGACCTGGCAAAACGCAATCAACCGGCCATTGCCAACATATCGCATGGTATTGCCAACAAGCCGTTCACACGCATCACCGCTCAACCGAGTGTGCAATTACAACCCGCGGGTCGGGTGACCATCGGGCAAACGATTGAGACCGGTGCTCGTGAAAAACGCCGGGTGACAACCCCGGACGGCTCCGTGCTGTACATCAACGCCCACACAAAATTGAAATTGCAGGCTGAACGCCACGTCGTTCTCGCGCGCGGACAGATTTTCGTGGAAGTGACGCCGTATCAAACATCCGCACGCAACGCCGCAACCTTTCACGTCGACACTCCCTCGCGACACGTCACCGCACTCGCAACCAAGTTCGCCGTCGACGTCACGCAAAGCGCGGCCGAAATCCTCGTCACGCAAGGCAAGGTCAAAGTCAGTGACGTCGCTCAGCCGGTGCAGAGCGGACAGGTGCTTCGTGCCGGCTCCACACAACCGGAACCGGCAACCCGTGCATCGCATGCGCTGGACTGGACCGCTCAATTGATGGCGGCGTCCGAATCACCGCTGGTGCCGGCCAGTGATTATGCCGGCGGGGCGCTCGTCGTCGAAGACGCGGCCGGCAACGAAGGCAGACTGACCTTGAGACAGATTCACGTTGACGTGCACATCGAAGACGGCTTCGCCCGCACGACCGTGGATCAGGTTTACTTCAACCACGAACACCGCCAGATGGAAGGGACGTTTTACTTCCCGCTGCCGACCAACGCGTCCATCTCACGGTTGGCCATGTACGTCGGCCGACAGTTGAACGAAGCCGGCATGATCGAACGCAAGCGCGGCCGAGAAGTCTTCGAAGATATCGTCTATCAACGCCGTGATCCGGCGCTGCTTGAATGGATGGACGGTTCCACCTTTCGCATGCGCGTGTTTCCGATCGAAGCCCGGGAGAACAAGCGGATCATCATCAGCTACACGCAGAAACTCGATGATGCTTACGGCCGTACATCCTACCGGTTCCCCGCCGGCCACAGTCTCGGCAAGGTCGGCATCTGGTCGTTTCACGCGTGTGTAAAAAACGGCGCCAACGTGAAATACGACAGTCCGACACATGAACTATCCGTATCGGCAACAAATCATGATTTGCATCTTCGTGCTACCGCCACGGACGTGCGCACCGATAAAGACGTTGTGCTTCATCTTGGCAGGCCACTTAAGCATGATGCCAACAAACTCAACGCGGCCGAACAGAACAACCGTGTTTCGCCTCGCACACAGTTCCGTTCGTTCGTTCAAGGCGAACATCGCTACGTCATGGTTCGCCATCGGCCTAAGTTGGAATCAGCCAACCTGCCGGCGCCGCGACACTGGGTGTTTCTCTTTGAGTCCTCCGCCGACCGCAATCCATTACTCGCTCGTGCGCAGGTCGACATCGTTCGCCACATGCTCCGCAATATGGACCATCGTGACACGTTTGACGTGTTCACCGCCGGTGCGCGAGTGCGGCCGTTCGCGCAAAAGACGATAAAACCTTCGCAAGCCAATGCGGACAAAGTCATCGCCTGGCTTGAACAGACCCATCTGATCGGCGCGCTGGATCTTCATCAGGCGTGGCAACATGCCGTGAAACTCACAACACTCACCAAGACAAACGACCCGCAGAAACAACCTGTCATCGTGCAGTTGGGCACGGCTATTCCCGCACTCGGCGATCGCAATGAGCAGTCGCTGCTCGGTCAGTTGCCCGACGGCGTGCAATACGTCGGCATCGGTGTTGGCAAGCGATGGTCGGCCGCGATCATGAGACAAGCCGCCGCCCGAAGCGGTGGATATGCCACACAGATCAACCCCGATGAGCCGATCGCCTGGCG
>JANQKH010000218.1 GCA_028281215.1 Phycisphaeraceae bacterium
CACGCTCGATCTGTGCCTGAACGAAGCCAAGGCGTTATCGCGGCAGGTGTCGACCTCTGATCGCCGACGGTTGGATGACTATTTCAACTCCGTTCGCGAAACCGAACAACTCGTGCAGAAGGAAATGCGTTTCCTGCACGCGCCGCCGATCGATCCCGGGATGACCAAGGAACAGTTTGTCACCAGCGCTGGCGATCACACCGAGGGCGAAAAGTATTTCACCTACCTGCGTTCACAAATGAAATTTGTGGAACTGGCGTTCAAGTTTGACCTCACGCGCGTGGCGTACCTGTGGGAACACGGTCGCATGCACGGCGCGACGCATCACGGCAATCGCGAGGGGTCGCTGAACCAATTGAAAGGTTACGCGGTCGATACGGTGAGCACGATTGCCGACTGTCTGACCGCATTCAAGAAAACCAAAATGCCCGGCGGCGGCTCACTGCTCGATGAAACCCTCTTCGTCTGGGCGGCAGCGCTCGGTAGTGCGGCGGGTCACACCGGACGCAACGCGCCGGCCATCCTTGCGGGCGGACGGCTCAAGCATCACGGCCGATATGTGCACTTCGACGAATTACAGCCGTTGCCGAAACTGCACCTGACCGTCCTGCAGCATCTCGGCGTGCCTGCGGAAAACTTCAGTGACAGCACCAGTACGCTGACGTTGGTTTGATCAAAGCTTTTCAATGCAGAGTTGCCCAACACCATGACCATCATGCGAACGTGTTCCAATTTTTCTCTGCTGCTGTGGTGCATCGGTGTGTGTGTTGCGACAATCAGTCGTGCGGACGCCGCGCCCACCGCTGACCAGAACGGTGCGCAGAACATTCAACGTTTGATCGATCGCTACTGTGTCAGTTGCCACGGCGCCAACCAGCCCAAAGGTGATCTTCGGTTGGACAACCTCGCCGCCGGGCAATGGAATGACTACGACCTTCTGGATAGCATCGCGATGCGTCTCGAAGACGGCGAAATGCCGCCGAAAAAAGCAAAAACACCGCTGAATGTGACCGATCGCAAAGCATTCGTGGATCTGTTGAAGCCGCACCTCAAAACCCTTGAAACTGAACAACTTGCCGGCCAATACAAAAAGCTTACCGCGCAGGAATACAACCACACGCTGGTTGACCTGTTTGGTTTCCCCGTCGAGAAAATGCGCAACCTGCCGTTTGATTCGGATCATGATCTGAAAAAGATCGGTGAACATCAGGTGGTTACCAGCTACGCAGTGAAGAAGTATTATGAAGTCGCGCGAGAATACCTGGACAAGCACATCCTCGTTGATCTGCCACCAGTGCGGACGGTGAAGTATTCCCAACAGTCAACGCCGAAGAAGTGGGTGCACACCTCACGTTTCAACCGTTCACCGTACGGCCCCGTGGCGGGGTCCGGCAATACGCCCAGATTCATGTTACGCGCGCCAGTGAACAGTTATGCCGAAGAAGGTGAATATCAAATTGTTTTCGACTGGCGCTGCTTCATGCGTATGGAGAAGTCCAAGGCCGCCTTCGACGAGAAATTTCCCCGTGCTAAACCTTTTCACCCTCCGACAGTGTCTGTGTCCAAAGGCGTGAAAGCGCTCAATCCGATCAAGGTGATCAAAGACGGCGGCAATCAGGAATGCCGCATCGACCAACCCATCCGCGTTTGGCTGGACAAAGAGACCAAATTCATCAACTTCAGTGTGAACAACAATTCGTTCAAGTCGAATGTGGTCGATCCGCGCTTTGCAGAGATCGAAAAGTCCAACTTGTCAAAGGACGAAAAGAAGAAGGCGATCACCAAACTGCGCCACACCATCAAGCAGGAAAACAAAGGCAAGCCCCGGCTTCACTTGCTGATTCACGGCGCCTCCATTCGCGGCCCTCTTAATCGCAAAGCGCCCGAAGCGCAGGCGGCGATCCTCGGCAACCTGAAGCGTGATGACCATTTTAACGCCTGTGTGCCCGTGATCAAGCGCCTGGCGCGCCGTTTGTTTCGGCGCGATCTCGACGACGCGATGGTGACGCCCTACATCAACATCGCCCGCAAGGAGTTCGATCAGACGAAGAACACCTACGCTGCGGTCAAAGCGTCGTTGGTCACCATGCTGTGTTCGCCGCACTTTGTGTTGAAGTATGAAGGGAACAAGGAGCAGTTGGACGATTTCATGATCGCGTCGCGGTTGTCGCACTTCCTTTGGAACAGCACGCCGGACGAGGAACTGTTAAAGCTCGCGGCGGCAGGCAAACTCAAGGACGCCGACACTCGACGCCAACAGGCGATGCGCCTGCTCAACGACCGCGCCAAATCCGAACGCTTCACCGACGACTTCACCCATCAATGGCTGGGCTTGGCGAAGTTCGGACAATACACCCCGAACGAGGCGTACATCCGTGACACGGTTTTCAAATCGCTGAAACCACACATCGCCCGTGAACCGCAACAGTTCTTCAACGAACTGCTCTATCACAACCGCAGCGCGCTCAACTTCATTCATTCCGATTTCGTTGTCTGGAATTCGCCGCTCATGTCCCATTACGGCAGGGGCAGCGGCAAGATGAAGTATCGACGGCCGCCATTCCCCAAAGACGGCGACCGCGATCAGTTCGCCCGCATCGAATTGGAGGACGATCCCGATCAACTGCGCGGCGGACTGATCACCATGGCGTCGATCATGAGCCTCACAACTGATGGAGAAAATACGCAACCGATCCTACGCGGTGTGTGGATTGCTCGCCACATGCTGGGCATGGAAATCGAAGCGCCTGCGACCGTGCCCGCGATTGAAGTCAATCTTGAAAACGTCTCCAAGCCGCGTGAAATCCTCGCCAAACATAAGACCGATCCAAGCTGTTACGCCTGCCACGTCAAGTTTGATCACTTTGGACTTGCGATGGAACATTACAACGTGATCGGGCATTGGATCACGAACTACGTGCACCCGGTGCAGGACGAGAAGGGCCGATTCCAAATCGCGAAAAAGGATCCGATCGACGCCAACGCCGAAACGCCGGACGGCCAACCGATGCCGGGCGTCAAGGGTGTCAAGCAACACCTGATGGCGAACAGGGATGTCGTCATGCGCAACCTGCTGGAGAAGCTGTTCGCCTACGCCATCGGCCGTGAGGTGCGTTACCGTGATCGCGAAGCGATTCAGACGATGCTTAAGCGTATGCAGGCCAACGACTACAAATTGCGCGATGCGGTGCTGGAACTGATCGCGTCGGAGCGCTTCATTCAACGGTAGCTGTCATTGCGAAACGTATCCAATGAAACCCGCGGGCTCATCGCCAGGGTTTTGTTGTAGTGGGCATGAGTAGTTCGCATCATCGCGCCGCAGCAGCCATATTCGCATCGTGTGTTTTGTGGTTAAAGGTCAGATTGTCTCAGCTCCTAACGGCGTATGCCGTCATTGCACAGGCATATTCACGCGTCAAGTTCTCGATGCTATCAATATCATACAGCTGCACTGTTTCAGCCAGTCGGCTCCGACGTCGCGAAAGCCGGCACATTTGATCCGAGCCTCAGCAAGTTGAATATGTGCAGTTTTCTGAATGAACGTTTGGTGTGAATATATAGTGTGGTGCGAAATTGAAATGAGTATTGGCTCAGAGTCTTACTCGGTTTTCATGTCGTGGCACGGTTTGTCAGCGGTATTGACACCCTGTCAATTGTGTTGAGGCGTTGGATGGGCCAGGAATTTGTAACTCTCATTGCAACCAGGTATTGACGTGACTGAATCGTTTTGGCATTATTAAAGTCGTTTTGGTTATCGTGTGATGGTGGTGATGCGGCTTTCACTTCAACTAAGGGGCGATGTATGGCTTCCTTCGGCAACCTCAGGCACGAATCTATTGTTGATCATGTTCGTCTTCCTATCACAGGTCGAGAAGATCAGCCGGCCTTGGAAAACGCGGGATTACTCTCCGAGGGGGAGCGTGATTCGATTGGGTTGGTGACGGACGGCGGCAGATTATTGTCGAGCAATGACATCAGCGATCAGTTCGTGGTGTTTCAGTTTTCGACCAAAACGGAGGGGCCGCGTATTCTTGAGACATCAAAGGTGGAGCCAAGCCTTGATGGCAGTGCGGGTGAGCCGGATGTTCTCGCCAAATTGCAGTTGCATGCGTTCCACACTGGAGCATCAGAGAATATCGGCGACGATACCCGCGCGACGATGCGAATTGATTTCGGCAAGGATGAAAGTTCAAAATCACCTTTGGATGCGGTGTTCTGGTCCATTACCGCCGGCCTGAATCTCTACAACAAAGCCAAGAATCAGAAAGCTGAATCCAAGGAGATGAAGTCGGATTTTGACGCGGCATTTTCCAATCGCCCCATTGAGATTCCAGGGGGATTGGGCAAGCTCAGTTTCGAGGTCGTGAAACACAAAGAACCGGAATGGTGGGAAAAGATTTTTTCTTTTATCACCGGGCCGACCGGCAAGGCGTTGACAGCTGCCATCGGGTTTCCCGCCATCACCACTGAGGCGATTGGCATGGTCAATGAGATGATCAATCGAATGTTGGATCGCGATAAACCGGACGTCATTTTTAAGAGTCGGCCAATGACGCTGGCACTTTCCAAGCGTGCCCGCGATGAGTTCACAGGTGGACTGCCGGGCGTTTCGCTTGGCTCTTTGAATGCCGGCTTCTGTCTTCTTGCTCGTGGTGGCGATTACGGTCAGCTCGTTGCACACGATCCAAATTATAAGGCTTCATACGGTAAGCTTGTACCGGCATCCGTGTCCGATGAAGATTTTCTCGCTGGTAATTACGATGATCCTTTTAAAGACATGACATACGCAGTCTTTCGTGTCGGGACCAAAGCATCCACACTGGATCCGGACCTTGGCTTTGGTTCATGAAACGTGCAATTTTGAAACGAACTTGGTTTGTTCGTTTTGATCAAGATGGGGAACGCTCATGCCTTCGTTTCACAACGTTTATTTCCATGTTGACGAAAAACCAGATACGCCTAGTGTTGATCCGGTCCCCATGAATCTAGAGTCGTTGGTCCAGTCGCCTGCGTCGCGGTCAGTGATTGATTCGTCTACGTCGAATTGGTCTGATGAACAAGCGGCTCGCTATTATCTAGAATCGTTTCTTAGGCAACGCAGTGAGGAGGGGTTGTCGTCTTTGATCGCGCCACTTCGATCCGAAACGATGCCGGACATGCAATTGAATCGCACCATGGATTCGCCTTTGACCGAAACGCGGATTCTGCAGTTCCGTCAGACGAATCGATCCATTCCTATTTTCGGCGCGGAGGCGGTGGTTGAGATTCGTGACCGCGACAGGCATTTGGTTTCCTTGGACGCCAAACTCGCTGAGGCGCCCGATGTTTCGCCGATTGCTCAAATCAGCCCTAAGGATGCGTTGGCGTATATCGCGAAGTATTGCGAGAAATCGGAAGACGCGTTGGCGGACTACGAGGCAATGGCGCTGAACTATTACCTGGATCAGAACGAGAAATGGCACTTGGTTTATTATTTTGCTGGGGTGGCGGGTGCGCCGGTGGCGCGACAGTCCGACAAGCCTGAAGCGGATCATTCCGATCTCAAGGGTTGCCACGGTCACGGCGATGCGACATCACCCCGGCATGATCATGCAAGGTACGACTATCTCGTCGATGCCAACGACGGCGAGATCGTATTCCTGTTTAGTTCGTATGCACAGATTGATGTCCCCATTCCCTGTGATGGTGAAGACGAAGATGGCGTGACCCGCGAGTTTGATGGTCGACACACCGGCCATGATTACGAAATGGTTGATCCGCTAAGGAACATCAAAACCTATGATCACTCATTCAATGACATCACAATCTCTCCACCGACCAACGCCATCGACCATCCAGACGTGAACTTTCAGGCAATCAATACAGCCGGTGTCTCTGCTCACTACCATGCCCAACTTGTTTTCGATTTCTACAACAACACGCTCAAGCGAAAAGGTATCGACGATAAGGGCATGGGGGTGATCTCATATGTGAACTGTACTTATAACGGCAGCGGCAAGCACTGGAAGAACGCCGTCTGGTACAAGAAAAAAATGTGGTATGGCCAGCAATCTCAAAGTGGCGGCGGGTACCGAAGTCTGGCAACGTATCTTGACGTCATTGCACATGAACTGACACACGGCGTCACGGAAACGACTTCTAACCTCGTGTACCGAGATGAATCGGGCGCACTAAATGAGTCTTTCAGCGATACTTTTGGCGTGATCATCAACAATTGGTATCCAAATGAGCCAAATGCGATTACTGGTTGGGATTGGGAGATTGGATCAGGACTCGGTGCGGGCGGATTGCCGTTGCGTGATATGAGTGATCCCAAGCGCACAGGAGATCCTGACAAGTACAGTAACCGAAAATACATTGGTACAAATACCGACAACGGCGGCGTGCATATCAACAGCAATATTCATAACAAAGCGGCATACAATCTGCTGACATCGACGGATTCAGCCGGCGCTTATCACTTCCCGCCAAAAGTTGCGGCGTTGCTTTACTACTTGACGCTTGTTCGGCTGACGCGGATCGCAACCTTCTCGGATTGCTTGCGGGTACTCAAGAGTGTTGCCCGAACCTACTACTCAGGGAACACAGTGGAACAAACTGAAAAGATCAAGGCGATCGAGGATGCTTACGACGCGGTTGAGATTCGCTAATCGATTTGATCCGCCAATACGATGCGGTTGTGGAGCCGGGCAATCAGGGAACACAGACGTCAACGCAGTTTGCTTATCTGGTGCGTATTGTCGCTGTCAAGTCGATGGACGAGTCGGGTATGTCGAGTTACACCGCTGCGGCGATCTGGGCGCCGAGCGTTTTGTTGCTTGCGGTCAGGTCGTCACACGCGACGCCGGTGCGGGCGGCCATCGCTTCTTCCGCTGCTTTGAGGTAGACGCGCGGGTCGCTTCGTTCTCTACCGAGACGTGACTTGAAAACTTCGATTGCTTGAAATCGAAAATGCATCATTTAGGCATTCATATGTAGATTCAAACAATCTAAGGGGCGTCAAATTAGATGATCGTCAATGTTCTTCATCCAAATTTTGTTTTTCTCAATACTAACTTCGTCGCCCATCTCTTGATTGAGTCGAAATGATTCTTCGATGTGTTCCGAGGCTTTCGGTTTGTTTTCCTTGTCAAAATACAATATCGCCAAGTTATGATGCAAATCAGCCTCGTTTTCGTGCTCAAAATTTGAGGTTCTGAAGAACTTTAGTGCCTCCTTCGCCAACTTAATAGCTCTGTCCACATCGGCTGCTCTCAACATAAGACTTAGGTGTTTCTTTGCAACGGCTCCTTCACGTTTTGTTTCCGATTTGCTCAAAATTGATTCTAGAAACTCTATAGCCTTTTCCCGGCCGCTGTGACGAAAAATATATTGAGCGTACTCGGAATACCCAATTTCAGTTCTACTTGCTGCAGCGATTCTGAATTGGTGATTTGCCTCATCAAGGTTGTTCTCTGCCTCAAATGCGCGGCCGAGTCGAATATGTTCGCCAACACGTCGAATATCTTCCTTCATGCCGCGTCCGTTCTCGTGATTCCATATCCATTCGTTGGATTTTCTTCTGACAATATCTGACAGTTGATTTGAGTCGTCGAAAGACTCGTACATTAATTCATGTTTTTGTTCCAATTGATCGCGAAATGCTAGCACTTTCTCCAACTGCCGGTCACGGGATTGCATGTTTCGGGCAGTGACATTCTTGAATATGATTAACATATCTTGCATATATGCATCTTTGCGTTCGAGCAATTGTTTTGCAAGAAAGAATTCTTCTTCACATCCTGACGTGAAACGTTGACCATGATTATTAGAACCAGGAGATTGTCCCCAACGGTCGTGCAAAATCATGAGAAAAAAATCACAGTAACTTAGGTGTCGATTGATTCTCGTTTGAGCACGTTCACTTCCACCGCTAATTTCTCGCCAACTTATGGGTTGTATGAGACAGGACGACTCGATCATAGACATTTGGCTTCGGTTATTGCATTGCGTTCTAATCACATCCAGTTCATCATCCAAGCCACTCGGACAGGCAATGAACAAGCGGTATGCTCGAAGCCATAAGGACATACAATAACTCCAACTGCCCATCGTTTGATCACGCACTGGCTGTTGCATGCGAGCTGCAATTGATAGTACGCCCACTGGAGGTTAAGTCATGACAAGCCTCACCGGTGCGGGCGGCCATCGCTTCTTCGGCAAGTTTGAGGTAGACGCGCGGGTCGTATTTCTTCTTGTTGCCGACCTCGCCTTCGACTTTGATCACTTCGTCGTAGTTACGAAACATGTGATCGACGACCGGACGTGTGAATGCGTACTGGCAGTCGGTGTCCACGTTCATCTTGATCACGCCGTACTCGAGAGTCTCGCGGATTTGTTCCTGTGGCGTGCCGCTACCACCGTGGAAGACGAGGTGGAACAGGGCGTCGGGGCCGAATTCCTGCTTGATGGCGTCTTGTCCGTGCTTAAGGATTTCCGGGCGAAGCTTGACCGCGCCGGGCTTGTAGTGGCCGTGCACGTTGCCGAACGTGGCGGCGAACATGTACGTGCCGTTGACGTCCTTCATGCGGCGAAACACTTCGACCATGTCTTCGGGTGTGGTGTACATCTTTTCAGCGGGCATATCTTCACTGCCGGCTGCACCATCTTCTTCGCCGCCGACGACGCCTGCTTCGATCTCAATCATCTGACCGATTTCCGCCATCCGTCCGTAGAGCGGCACGGCAAGGTCGAGGTTTTCATGCAGTGGCAGGTTTGACGCGTCCAGCATGTGGCTGCTGTAAAGCGGTAACTTGCCTTCTTTCACGCGCCGCTCGGATTCTTCGATCAGCGGAATGAAGAACGATTCAATCGCGTTCGGCGGGCAG
>JANQKH010000219.1 GCA_028281215.1 Phycisphaeraceae bacterium
GCCACGAATAATTTGGCGAACAGCCGCGCGGTGGCGCGCCAGTCGGGTGAAGGGTTCGGTGTGCGCGCGTTCGGTTCCGGCGCCGAGAATTTCAAACACGCCACCAACGCGCAAACCAGCGGCGCGCTCATGAGCAGGATGAACACCACGACCGAACCCAACTGTTCTGAAAAGGAACCGAACCGCAAATCGTTGAATGCGAGGGCAAAGATCAACGTCAAACCCAGCGTCGTGAACGCCCACGTCATGGAAGACGCCAACCCTTTGACCCACGCGGCATCGGCGAATTGCAGGAAGTCGCCCTGAATCGAATCCTCCACCGCGACACCGCATTCCGGACACACCGCCCCACGATCCAACCCGCGCAGGTTGTAGTCGCAACCCACGCATTTCGCGTGAGCGTTTATCCGCCCGTCGGCATCGAGAGGCACGTCGGCCATGGTCGCATTGTAGGTCAGGGGAGAATGGGAGAGCGGGAAAACGTGAAAAGCGGGCAATCATGAGAATTTGCGATCGCCCATCCGTTCGCTCAACATTTCTGGCTTTCTTGTTCTCTTGTTTTCGCGCTCTGTCGTTCTCTCACGCCACTTTCGCCACCACGTGTTGCAGTTTGTTCAGCCCGTTGAGCGCGGCGACCTTGTACGCCTCCGCCAGTGTCGGGAAGTTGAAGACGTTGTTGACGAAGTAGTCGACCGTGCCGTCGAACGCCATGACAGCCTGGCCGATGTGGATGAGTTCCGTCGCGCCGGTGCCGATGGCGTGAATGCCGAGGATGCGGCGGTCGGTCTCGTGGATGAGCAGTTTCAACATGCCGGTTTCGTCGCCGAGCAGTTGGCCGCGGGCGATCTCTTTGTAGTTGGCGATGCCGGCTTCGTAGGGAATGCCTTCCTTCGTCAGTTGCTGCTCCGTTTTGCCGACCATGGAGATTTCCGGCACGGCATAGATGCCGAAGGGGAACAGGTCCGGCATGGAGCGCGTGACGATGCCGTACATGTGACACACGGCGAGCCGACCCTGCTCCATCGCGGTGGACGCGAGCGCGGGGAAGCCGATCACGTCGCCGGCGGCGTAGACGTGTTCGATACTGGTTTGATAATTTTCATTGACGGTGAGGCGTTCACGGTCGTCGTATTCGAGGCCGACGTTTTCCAACGCGAGTTTGCCGCACACACCCTGGCGGCCGACGGCGTAAAGCAGCGACTCGGCTTTCAGATGTTTGCCGGACTCCAACTTCGCCTGTACGAGCGGTTTGTGTCCTTCATCGGTGGGCAACTCTTCAATGCCTTCTACTTTTTCGCCAAGCCGCAGCGTGATGCCGCGTTGGCGCATGAAATATTGGAACGCTTCAGCGATTTCCGTATCGAGAAAGCCGAGCACCTGGTTGCGGCCTTCGACAAGTGTGACGCGCACGCCGAGCGTCGCGAGAATGCAGGCGTACTCCGTGCCGATCACACCACCGCCGACGACGATCATGGAACGTGGCAGTGAACTCATCTTCAATATGGTGTCGGAGCAGAACACGTTGCGATCGTTGAACGGCACGTGTTCCGGTTTCGCCGGGCGTGTACCGACCGCGATGAGGAAATATTCCGCGGTGATCATTTCACAATCGTCAGGCCGCACAATCTGCAACAGGTTTGGGCCTTCAAAGTGCGCCGTGCCCCAGAACAGGTCGATGCTGTTGCGATCGAACGCGTCGCGGATCACTTCCCATTCATTACGTGCAACCTGGTCGGCGACACCGATCAGGTCGCTGATCGTGATGTTCTGCTTGATGCGGCTGTCGCGGCCGAACAGGTTACGGCGGTTGTGCCCGGTCAGGTGCAGCGCCGCTTCGCGCAATGCTTTAGATGGAATCGTGCCGGTGTTGACCTGCGCACCGCCGAGCACATTGGTTTTTTCGATAATGGCGACGCGTTTGCCGAGTTTCGCCGCTTGAATGGCCGCCTTCTGCCCCGCGGGGCCCGTGCCGATGACTGCCAGATCGTAATGTCGCATGATGTTGCCTCAATAAAAGAGATACTTTCGTTCCGTATATCGACGTATTGAGGCGGGCAGGTTAGGGGTGATAACTGGGGTGGTACGGTTTGTTGTGGTCTGGTTGGAGCACGGAGTCATATCAATGCCTCCGCAAATCGGAGCAATGTTCTACGATGTCGTCGATGCAGGAGTCGCGTATGAGCCAGCGGATTCGGATGGGTGTGCGGCAGGATGAACTTCGGCCGATGGAGTCGTTTGAGCAGTTTGCTGCGCGGGTGGTCGGGCAGGTTGATGATGCCAAGGCGCGCGGGTGTCAGCTTCTGGTTTGGCCGGAGTATTTCAGTGCGTCGCTGATGTCGTTGGAAGACACATCGCTGCCGGAGCGTGTGTTGATTCGCGCGCTGGCGCAGCGCACGCCGCGGGTCATCGAATTGATGCGTGACCTGGCGTCGTCGCGCGGTTTGTGGATCGTTGCAGGCACACTGCCCGTCGCGGGTGAATCAGGTGACGCGGTGTTCAACGACAGCGTCCTGCTCGGCCCTGACGGCGAGGAGGGTGTGCAGGGCAAACTCCATCTGACGCGGTGGGAGATTGAGAACTGGTCCATGTCGCCACGGCAGCGTTTGCGTGTGTTCGAAACCGCGCTCGGCCGCATCGCGATTAATGTGTGTTACGACGTGGAGTTCCCTGAACTGGCGCGGGCAGCGGCTCGCGCGGGATGCCAACTGTTAATTGTGCCCAGTTGCACGGAGGACCGCGCCGGTTTTGTCCGTGTGCGTCACTGTGCCGCCGCCCGCGCGATCGAGAATCAGATGATCGTCGCGCAGGCGGTCACTGTCGGTGGGTTGGTCGGGGTTGAATCGGTGGCGACCAACGAAGGAGCAGCGGCAATCCTCACGCCAAGTGATGCCGGGTTTCCCACGGACGGCGTCCTCGCTGAAGGGCCGATGAACGAATCGGCCTTGGTCATCGGCGATGTGGATTTGAGCGCGATCGAAGCAAATCGTGTGTCCGGCGCCGTTCGACCGCTGCGCGACAGCGAACAGTCCACCGCCCTCACCGCGGCGTGCGAAGTTGTTTCCCTTTGACGACGCGCGCGGAAACAATCTCAACCCTCTCATTCATCTCATGACCTCTCGGTGCCCTCGGTGTTCCAACCCAACCTTACCGCACATCCTGAGCACCGACATACCAACCCGACCCCGCTACAATCCCCGCCTTGTCTTCCCTGCAAACGATTTTTCTTGACGTGATCGCCCCGGTGTTGCTGGTGGTCGGGCTCGGCGCGCTGATTCAGGTGCGGTTCAAGCTGGACATCACCACGTTGGCGAAGATCACCGTCTGGACGTTGGTGCCGTCGTTTCTCTTTTATGTCATCTTCACAAGTGATCCGGAGAAGGTTACGTGGTCAGTGATCGGCGAAGTGACGATGGCGTCGGTGGTACCGATGGTAATCGTGGGCGGCGGCGCGTTGCTGGTGTTCCGCGCGTGCAAACTGCCGGGTAGTGTGATCGCGCCGATGGTGCTTGCCGGCGTGGTGGTCAATGCCGGCAATTTCGGCATCCCGGTCGCCGAA
>JANQKH010000270.1 GCA_028281215.1 Phycisphaeraceae bacterium
TCCGGCGGCGGCAAGGGTAACCCCGCGTGGGATTTTCAGTTTTTCATCAGCGACTACAAAGTGGACCAACGCTATCAATTCGTCATGCGCACCGTTTACGTGCCGTACGAAAGCCATGACCAAACTGCCAAACTGGCGAGGCGGCATGTCAACGCATTGAACGGCCACAAACCGCGACCACGTTAGAATGAACGCGAGCATTGTTGTGCCATCGCCCGTCACGGAGATTTCCATGCCACGCCCTTTGCTTACCGCCCTGCTTTGTGCCCTGTTTCCATCCTGGACCGCTCACGCGGCGGATGACGCCCAGGTATCGAAACCCGCACCGGCGGCAAAGGAACTGTCGGTCGAGAAACTCGCAACACAGGCGAAGAACGCCATCGTCGTCATCACGCATGAAAACCGCCAGGGTGGGCAACGGGGTATCGGCACCGGTTTTGTCATCGACGCCAAGGGACTCATCGCCACGAACTATCACGTCATCGGCGAGTCGCGCCCGATCAAAGTGCAACTGGCGGATGGCAAAACCTACGATGTCACCCATGTGCACGCTTCCGATCGCAAACTCGATCTGGCGATTGTACGCATTGATGCCGAAGGCCTGACCGCCCTGCCGTTGGGCGATTCCGACACACTCAAGCAAGGCCGACGCATCGTCGCCATGGGCAACCCACACGGGCTCAAACACAGCATCGTCGAAGGTGTTGTCTCCTCCGTACGCGACGTCGGCGACGTGCCGATGGTGCAACTGGCGATTCCCATCGAGCCGGGCAACAGCGGCGGCCCGATGCTCGACCGACAAGGCCGCGTGCACGGCATCCTCACACTCAAGTCGGCGGTGACAGACAACCTCGGCTTCGCGATGCCGATCAACGTGCTCAAGCCGTTGATCGAAAAACCCAATCCGATCCCCATCAGCGAATGGGTGAAGATCGGGCAGATGGACCCGAGCGAATGGAAGCCGCTATTCAACGCGCGGTGGCGGCAGCGCGCCGGGCGTATTCTCGTGGATGGAACGGGTCAGGGTTTCGGCGGCCGCTCGCTGTGCGTGTTTCAAAAAGCGCCTCCGAAACGGCCGTACGAAGTCGCCGTCACGGTTAAACTCGACGACGAATCCGGCGCCGCCGGTTTGATGTTTGAATCGGACGGCAAGCATAAGCACTACGGGTTTTATCCGAGCAACGGTCGCATCCGTCTCACGCTGTTCGACGGCCCCGACGTCTATTCCTGGCACGTGCTCAAAGAGATCAAAACCGAACACTACAAACCCGGCGACTGGAACGTGCTGCGCGTGCGCGTCGAGAAGGACACCATCATCGGCTACGTCAACGATGAAAAGATCGTCGAGGTCAAGGAAAACAGTCTGACCGGCGGCAAGGCCGGCCTCGCCAAGTTCCGGCGAACGGTGGCGCAGTTCAAAGGGTTTGAGGTCGCCAAACAGATCGCCCCGTCGCGCGTACCGGCCAAGGTCGCCGCCCAGATCGAAAAACAGTTGAAGACCATGCCCAACCAGGGCGAACTGCCGCAGGCGTTGATCGACACCCTTCGCAAGCAACCGCACGCCACCGAAAAAATCATCCAACAGCGCGCCAAACTGCTCGAACAGCAGGCCGCCCAACTCCGCGCGCTGGCGCGCACCGTGCATTACGAACATTGCGCCCATTCACTTGGTGAACTGTTCAGCAAGAAGAAAGATGAAGAGGTGGACCTCTTCCGCGCCGCCCTGCTCATTGCCTTGATCGACAACCACGAACTGGACATCGATGAATACCGCCACGAACTCAAACGCATGGCGTCGCAGATCAAAACGACCCTGCCCAAGGATGCCGACGAGAAGACCCGGCGCGACGCCCTGAACAACTACCTTTTCAAACAAAACGGCTACCACGGCAGTCGCACCGATTACTACAACAAATCCAACAGCTACATCAATGAGGTGATCGACGATCGGGAGGGATTGCCCATCACGTTGAGCGTGCTTTACATGGAGCTTGGTCGACAACTTGATCTGAACATCGTCGGCGTCGGCCTGCCCGGTCACTTCATCGTTCGGCACGAACCCCAAAAGGGCAAGCCGCAATTGATCGACCCTTTCAACAGCGGGAACTTACTGACCCGCAAGCAGGCGGTCGACCTGGTGTTTGACATGTCCGGCTACGATGTGGAGGACCACCATTTCAAGGCCGTATCCAAACGAGACATCGTATTGCGCATGCTCAATAACCTGATGCGCACGGCGTTCAACAGCGAAGGCGAAACCGGGCCGCTGCGTTACCTGAACGCGATTCTGGCCGTCGACCCCAACGCAGCGCGCGAACGCTGGGCACGGATGATGTTGCGGGCCAGGACACAGCGCTTTGACGCCGCCCTCGCTGACGCCGACTGGCTCATCGAACACCAGCCGGCGGAGTTGGACATCCACCAGGTGCAACGCTTCCGCGAGGCGGTGATCCGGCAGAAACAATGACGCGCAACGCGATGTGCCATGGCTGGCTTGCCCTGCCGTGAACGAGGGCGCCCGCGGCAAAGGCTTTGCGTGCCACAGTGAAAAAAACGCGCGCGAATCGACTTGATTGAACTGAAAGGACCGGCGAAACACCCAAAGCAAAACAATCGATTGCCGGGGCACGTTGGCAAACCTCCTTTGCCGCAGCCACCCGACGTGAAAAGTGAAAACATCGCATGGTTGGGCAAGCCCGCCACGGCACGCAGATCAGCCACACGCGATTACCCTCAACACCCCACGCCGCGACTTGGCCTTGGGCGTGCAGGCGGTTAAGCTTTGGGCAGTTCTGGTGGAAACGCTATATCAGAAGACTGACCTAACATGACCGAATCCGTACCGAATCGTGGTGACGATACGCCGCAGACCTCAACCGACGAGCAGTTGCAACGTGAAATCGACGAAGCACTGGGCGATCAGTCCATCGAACAGTTGATGGACGAAGCCGACCGCGCCAGCGAAGCGCAAGAACAGGCCGCCGCGCCCGCCGCGAACGCAGACGTCGAATCGGGCGACCCAAATGAAGCTGGCCAGACGACCGATGCGCCCACAGTGGCTCACGACATCAAGCGCGGCCGTATCGCCGCCGTGCGGGGCGAAGACGTGTTCGTGGAACTGCCGGGTATCGGTAAGACGCAGGGCGTGGTGCCGTTGGCGCAGTTCGACCGTCCGCCTCGCGTTGGTTCGATTATGGACTTCGTGGTCAGCCGCTACGATGAAAGCGAAGGCCTTTACATGCTGTCGCGCGAAGGGGCGGTGGAACGGGCGACGTGGGACCAGATGGCGCGCGGCTCCACTGTCGAAGCCCGCGTCACCGGCACGAACAAAGGCGGTCTCGAACTGGAAATGGTGGGCAACATCAAAGCCTTCATGCCCGCCAGCCAGGTGGACATCGGTCACATCGAAGACCTCGACACGATGGTCGGCCAGAAACTCGTCGCCCTCGTGCAGGACGTCGATCGCAAAGCCAAGCAGGTTGTGCTCAGCCGGCGTCAGTTCCTCGAACGCAAACGTGAACAACAAAAAGCCAAAACGCTCGCGGAGATTTCCGTCGGCTCGGTCTGCGACGGCACAGTCAGCGCGGTGATGGACTACGGCGTGTTTGTCGACCTCGGCGGTGTGGACGGCCTCGTCCACGTCAGCGACATGAGCTACTCGCGCGTTGAAAAGCCGGCAGACCTGGTCAACGTCGGCGACAAAGTCACCGTCAAGGTGCTCAAGATCGACAGCGAACAGGGACGCATCGGGCTCGGCCTCAAACAGACGCAGCCGGATCCGTGGGACGAACTGGCGGGCACCGTGCACCCCGGCGATCAAGTCGTCGGCCGCGTCACGCGCACCGCGCCATTCGGTGCGTTCGTCGAAGTGCGACCGGGCATTGAAGGCCTCGCGCCGATCAGCGAACTGAGTTGGCGGCGCATCGGCAAAGTCGAAGAGATCATGAAGGTCGGCGATGAAAAGAGCTTCGTCGTCATGGAAATCGACCGCGACAAACGGCGGGTTTCACTAAGCCTCAAACAGGCCGGCGGCGACCCGTGGATCGGCGCGGAACACAAATACGCCGCCAACAGCCTCGTCGACGGCACTGTGCGATCAATCAAGGATTTCGGCGCATTCGTCGAACTCGAAGCCGGCATCGAAGGGTTGTGTCATATTTCCGAGCTCGATCACAAACGCATCAACCGCGTTGAGGACGTGCTCAAGGAAGGCGACACCAAACAGTTCCGCGTGCTTCAGATCGATGAAGAAACGCGCAAGTTGAGTCTGTCGCTCAAAGCGGTGACTGAATCGCCCGAACAGCAACAGGCCGCGCAGGAACGGCAATGGGCGGCGAGCAAGCCGGCGAAAAAGAAAAAACGCAGCGACCTCAGCGGCGGCATGGGCAACTCCGGCGCGCTCGGCAGCGGACTCGGTGATTTGAAAC
>JANQKH010000276.1 GCA_028281215.1 Phycisphaeraceae bacterium
CAGATCGGCTTCGATCGTCAGCTTTTCACGCAGCGATTCAAAGGCCTTCTGCACATTGACCACCGCGACGGTGGAGCGTTGAGCGTGAACCCCGCCGGCAAACAGGGCGGTGACGACGGCGGCGAGCAGCACATTGCGAGAGCGAGTCATTTCAAAGGTCTCCAAGGGGTTGGCCAGCGGGCTGGTGTTTGTGACAATTCGAATGTCCCGCGGCGAAACTCTTTTCGATCAGCGGGGGTGTGTTCTAACCACATCGGGCGTCGGACGCAAAATCTCCACCGCCGTTCAGGAGTCAATACCCGCATCGGGCGTTGAGGTTCGCTGGATGGCGATATTATTCGGATTTTTCTCTTTGCCAATCAGCCTGTTGCTGAATGGGTACTGTGTTCCAGCCCTGCGTAGTTTCAGGGCATCGGCTTCTTCGTCAAGTCCGGGCAATACTCGAAGATGCTGATTCGCGTGCCGCTAGGCTCATTTCAACAACCAATGCAATATTGGTGTCCGTTCCGATATGCAGGTTTGGTTATGTTGTTTGGTGGCGGTTGCCGTTCCACCCTGTTCACAGTCAGCAAGGCAGATCACCGTGCATGTGATGACCGTCGCCAGAAAGCGTGCGTCCGAAGTAAAGATGATGTCCACTCACTTTCAAGACTTCGACTGCGCATCACTCGAAGGTCCGTCATCCAGTCCCGCGGGCTTGCGCGGTTCCTGTTTCTCGCGTTCTTTCCAGAATTGCATGCGTTGGATGAGGCTCGGCCGGCGCTCGAACGGCGTCCAGGTGTATTCACGCTTTTCGGCAAACAGGTTGTCTTTGTGTTCGTCGGCCCAAGTGATCCATCTCGATGGGTTGGAACCGAGGTTGTGGCCGGTCAGCGTAGCCAGCGAATCGCGCGCTGCGGCGACCACACCAAAGTCGTTGTCATTCAACGCGTTGACCAGCGCTTCGAAAGCGTACTCGGTTGCATACTGACCCATGGCGGCGGCGCACGCTTGCCGCACGTCGGCCTCGGTTTCGTTCTCGGCGCGCATGCTTTTGCTCAACGGCACGATGGCGTCTTTGTGATGCAACTTCTGAAGCGCCTTGGCCGCCTCCCAGCGCACGATGTCGGATGGACCTTCGAGCAGGGGAATTACTTTCAACGCGCCATCGGCGGTGCCGTGCAAACCCAGCGCCTGTACAGCCACGGCGCGGACGGTGGCGTCGCGATCGGTGATGAGTGTGCGGTAGGTGCGCACATAAAGTTCATCACCGCCGAAGTCGGACGCCGCCAGCGCCGCCAGGCCGTGCCGGCGCTTGTCAGGATCGAACGGATTAAACGTCTGCCGCACGACCTCCCGGGGCGTTTCCGGTTTGAGTGAATCGACCACCGAGGCAATAGGGTTTTTATTGCATCCGGTCAGGCTGAACAACACCAAACAACCGAAGGCAGCGAACACGATGGGGAGAGCGGCAGGTTGGGCAAGCGTGATGCGTTTCATGATGCAACAGTTTATCGGCTGATTGTGAAATCTGCACGCAATGATGGGCTGGCTCTATCCTTGCCGCCGAAGGGCGATTTGACCTACCCTCTGGGCGTGGAAGATGCCAATCGACGTTTCTGTCTCGACTGCCGATACCCGCTGGTCGGGTTGCGCGACACCCGTTGCCCCGAGTGCGGTCGACTGTTCGACCCCAACGATCCTGAATCCTATAGCGTCGATGTCGGCGGTTTGGTTCGGTTGTTCACCGGTCAAAGTGATCAGGCGCATTTGCTCAAGGACATTCTTCAGGACGCTGGTATCAAGGCCGTGGTGTTGGGCGATGCGCTGGACGTGACGCATGGGTTTCTTCCCGGAATGCACGGCACGCTGCCGGCGGTGTGGGTTGGCGGTCATGACTTGGAACGCGCCACGCCGATCGCCGAAGAATTTGCCGCGACTCGCCATGAAGGCTTGGCGCCAGTCGGCGCGCCGTGGGTCTGTCCCGCGTGCGAGGAACCGATGGAAGGGCAGTTCACCACCTGCTGGTCGTGCGGCGCGGATCGGCCAGACGATGTCGCGGAAGCGTGAATCACGGATTTGCACTCGACCGTCGGATCAGGGATAACACCCGCCCCGTTGATTTCCCGACCACGCATAAGGTAAGCCTAAGAAGGACATGACACCATGGAAACGACCCTGATCATTCTCAAGCCCGACGCGGTGCAGCGCGGTCTGATGGGCCGAATCATCTCGCGCTTTGTAGAAAAGGGCCTGCAAATCGTCGGCGCCAAGTTCATGCAGATCACGCAGAAGATCGCGGAGAAGCACTACGCCGATCACGTGGGCAAACCGTTCTATGAAAGCCTCGTCCGATTCATGACCAGTTCACCCGTGCTGGTGCTGGCGATCCGTGGTGTCGGTGCGATTGCCATCTGCCGCAAAATGATGGGTGCAACCTTCGGCTCCAACGCCGAGCCGGGCACCATCCGCGGCGACTTCGGTGTGAGCAACTCCTTCAATCTCATCCACGGCTCCGACAGCCCCGAAGCAGCGCAAAAAGAACTGGGTATCTTCTTCGCCGACGGCGAAATCATCGACCACGACCGGTCGATTGAGCCGTGGGTGTATGACATGACGGGCGGCGAGCCCGAGTAGTGTTTTCCAGTGGTCGGTTCAATACGCTTGACGCTGAACTAGTCATTCAAAGTCTGGTACTCAAAACAGAGTCCGGTGGCGATTGACGGATCCGAATCGCCATCGCGCAGTTCTGCCGGTGTCTGCAACGCTTGATGGGCCAGCAGGCGCATTTCATACATCAGTCCCATGGCATGATCGAGATGCGAAGCATCATCGTTGAAGGTCCGGTGCAGACTCTTCAACAGTTTGGTGTACGCATAGCTGAACTGTGTTGCTATCCGTCGGGACAAGCTGCCCTCACGGTACTTGTCCAGCTTCGGATCATCATCCATGTTCCAGACGTCGTCGGTCTTGAGAACAACGGGGTCGCCACCATACGCATACGGTGGGTCAGCACCGGGTTTTTCGATCAACTCTCGCCCGGTGACGATTTGCTCGAAGCGGTAGTAGTGTGCGGGCTGACCGTCGGTGTCAAAGGGATTCGTGCTCGTGCCTTCCCCTTGATCCACAATCACTCCGATACCTTTGACGGCACTGGCCACGTTGGTGATCGGAAACATCTCATCTGGGTCAGTAAACCATTTTGTGGGAACGACCTGTCTTGAAGGATCGCCCCGAAACACAGCGTCTCCAAGCTCTTCCAGTTTCCGGGCCAGAAAGAAATAGAACGCCCCGATCGTGTCGAATTCCGGTGGCGTCTCGTCGACCTCGGAGAGACTTTCGATCACGGGAATGTCGATGGGGTCGTCTGGTTCTTCAATCTTCATGAACACGTCGCGCACCTGCTCAACGGAGCATTTGCGCAACCGGACCTGGAACCCATCGCCGATCCCCATAGGAAGGCCTTGCGGATAGTCTGGAACGAATTCCGGTGCGTCGATGGAAGGTGAGCCGCCTAACGCAAGGAGTAAATTTGATGCAATCGTCAGGTGAAGCATCTCTTCAATCGCGACAGAACGGAGAATCTTGGCGATCTTGTCGTTCGTTCCGGGTTTCAGGCTGAAGAAAGCACAAAGATACGGTGGGATCGTTGCGTGTTCGAGCTCGATTGCTGTTTGGACCAATGGCAACAAGTCATCGACATGATCCGCTTCGCGCACCCGTTCGACGTATGCAGGTTGTATTTTCATGACCGGCTCCCCAGTTGTGATAGGATCGCGTCGCGCATCGCAGGAATTTTTCCATCGTTTGAATCGCCGAGATTCTGAATCAACGTTTCGGTATCAGCAGGCGGCAAGCCGGACCGGGTGGATTCGATTCCAGGAGGAGGCACGTTGTCCGCATTTGAAACGTGTGCCGCAACCGATTGGGGAACGGCCTCGTCCTCCGGAAGGAACTGTTGCAGCCAGTTCAAAACCGCTTGACGCTTACCCTCGGATAGGTCGCGAGTGACCGGCATGTGGTTGGGGTCTTCGATGGGCAGGGACATCGCAAACACCATAAGACGGGCATTCTGTTTCAGAATGTCAGGGTCGGAAAAGCTGAACAACCCTTTGCTCATGATGGGGTACAGATTTCCGAACTGGATCAGGATCGGTGCGATGTCTGTTTCCCAGTCGGGCGATTCAGGTGGTTCGTAGGCATCTCGTACATGGAGCGTGATGTGATCAAAAAGTGGCGAATCGGAAACGCCATCCACTCTGATGTTGTAATCGACTTTGTAGATTTGCCCGTCAATGTAATCCCGTACGCCGGCGGGATTGCCGGCATGCAACTGAGTTTCGGCAAGGCCGTCGGAATTGGTTACCAGTTGGTTTTGGAATCGAACGAGATCAACCGGCACACCGATATCTGGAATCGAGGCGGTGGGTGGATCGGGTGCGGTTGGATCAGAACCTCCGGAGTCGCTTTCACGGCCGCGCGCCGTGCATTCAATCGGTAGATCGGCGATCCGTTGACCCCGGCGTGCGGCGAAAAGACGGATATCAATGGGGACGAAACCATCTTTATGGCCGTCCACGCGATGGATGAAGTCGTCCGCCCGCACGAACAGTCCCCCGATCGATTCGCGCATCACCACGACCCACTGATCCGGATTGGCTGGATTGGGGACAATCAATGCAAGCGGATGGGTTGAAGCCAACTGTCGCGCCTCGTCGGTCAGCGGAAAGTCGACGAGCCCTGCTGTCTTTGTCAACCAGTCGGGATCACGATAGGGCACTTGACCAAGTTCAAGGTACTGATCCGCCGTGATAAGTGCACCCTCTGCAATACCTGCACGAACCTGACCGGCGCCGCCTGTGATATTCTCTTCCACATCGGGCTCGCGGAGGACGACCACCTTAAGGTCACCAAGGTTCCTCATCGAACCATCCAATTCGAACGGCCAGGCATTTGAAAGGTCCACGCTCAGTTGGCGGTGCAGATCAGCATCGAAGTAGCCGATGCCAAATTGGTTGACGAACGGTGTCAGGATTCGTCCGGAAGCATCTCTAGGCCATACGGGTGAAAACCGTCGTCCCAGCAGAAAGCCGTGTGGTTCCCCCTCAAGCCAAGGTCCGATCGATCCTGCGACCAAGCCGTATGTCACACGAGTGGAATAACCATACGTCAAGAGGTTGATCGAAAGCCGATGGCCGTTGGCCTCAGATAACTCGCGTAGAGCGGTAAGAACAGGTGAGTTTTGCGCTTCGGCCGCAAATGCCACGTTGGTAAGGACGGATGTAAACTTGCCGGAAGGTGGAACGCCGCGGGGGCCGCGCGCAAAATTGATATCGCGAAACGATGCCGGCCGAAAGTCCGCTCGCATGTATTCGACTTTGCCGTCGGTCAACACAACGCGCATGCCCCAGATCGCTGACGCCATCTGAAACTGCGGGTCCAGATCGACCAGTTTGGCCGCAGGCCGTTCGGACTGTGAATTCAAACGGAGATCGACCGCGGGATCGTCAGTCACCGTGCCGGATTCATTCAACGCTTGCTGGACTGAAACATCCACCAATCGAAAGGCGCCCGTGCCATCGGGATTCCACCAGCCGTTGAATGGGCCCTCCCTTTCCTGAGGCAACTGGAAGCGTGATTCGAATGTTTTGTTGTCGTAGTGCCTGACATCATTGTTCACAGTTGAAACATCGGCCTGGAATCGGCCGGAGAACGTTAAACGCGGTATGGAACAGTAACTCACGACATGCCCTCCAGATCGTCTATTCGTCACCTACTGGGTTTAAGCAAATATATGCAATCTAATAGAGACTAACAGAAAACACATCACCGAATTGCGTCCGCCCGGAAGTTTGTATCGTGAAACCCGCGCGCAATGAAAACGCTGGTGGGTGTGTTGCCCGTCGGCGTCGAATTCATAAGTCTTAGAATCTCAATCGGTTGCAATCGGGGTGATAGGATTTGAACCTACGATCTCTTCGTCCCGAAGCAGAACACGCCCGATTCATCGCACTGCGAAAACGTCAGCCAACAAAGCATCCGATTGCATCTACAAACTTATGCGCTCCAATTGTCGATTGCACGTGATTGCCTTGGATGGCGGTACTTTGAATCGCAAAGTGGGGTGCTTCATGTTCCGCAGTAAACGTGCTTGGGGGGCGATACTCCGATTCGCAGAGGGGCGGGGTGAATGGCCCCTATACCCCGCAAATTGCGTCGATGGTTCCGGAACAACTAATGTCTAACGTATGTGCGCGGCGGAAGCTTCATGATCTTCAGGACGAAGGCCTGGGAGTCGGTGATACTGGACGGCATGTTCCGTTCCGCATACGCGTACCGTTGCTCGTGGGTACAGGCCGGCCGTGCGAAACATCTGCGCGGGCGAGTCGTGACCTTCGACAGGGCAGGTTTCACTCAGTCATTTTTTGAGGATTTGCTAGCTAATTTCGATTTGTCAAACTTGATTCGCAGTTGTTTGGTGATGATGTCGACAATCGGACCGTGGATTGGCTTTCTGTCGAAATGAAATGGGTCCGCGCCGTGGCCGGCGGGCTTGTCCATATCAATCAACTCTTTGACAAAACTGTACATATCGTTGATGGGGACGCCGTGTTTCTTCATCACGCGCTCAGCGATCGCGTTGTACTCGATCTCGCTGCCAAGCCTGAAGATTCTGGAGCGCGAATACCGTATCGGCGTCGTGCTGGCCCAAACGATTTTCGCTCCGGGAACCTTGGCTTTGATTTGCCGGACCAGTTCGTCGAGGTTCTGCTCGTATTGCTCTGGCTGCGTTGCGATCACGCCGCCGGCGGGGATCGGTAAAAGGCGAATCGATTTCAGGTTGGGCACACAATGCACCAAATCCCCCAAGCCAACGTTGACGTGAATCAAATCCCAAGTGGGCCACTTCTCCTTCGGCACAGGCTTGCCATTACGATCTATCCGACCCAGAAACTGATCAAGGTGC
>JANQKH010000316.1 GCA_028281215.1 Phycisphaeraceae bacterium
ACGCTTGAAGTTGGAATCGGTCAACACCTTCCACGGTCGCGGCGACATCCAGCGAATGACGAAGCCGATCGAGTTTTTTGAGCAATGCCTTACGATCACCGAGGCGATTCTTTGGCAGCGTCAGTTTCATGTTTTCCTGCAAGTCGCCGCCCGCACCGGGAATGAACGGCGCGTAGGCTGCGCCGAACTTGCCGGTCGAATCGAACTTGCCGAATTGTGTGACGCGAGGTTTTGACTTGGGTTCAATCGCACGGGGAAACAGGGCGACATTGGTCGGCATGCCGGTTGATGCGCGATTGGTGCCGGCGATGCGGGCGTACATTGAACCGAGATTCGCGCCGAGGGTCTGATCGCAGACGATGGGTTTGATGTCGTGTTTGCCGTCGCCTGTTTTGAATGATCGGACAACGGTCATGCGATGCGCGCGCTGGGCGAGTTTTTCAAACGTGCTGCCGAACGTGACGCCGGGCAGCGAGGTTTTGATTTCACCAGTAATGCTGCGCACGCCAGATGGCGCGGTCATTTTGGGATCAAACGTTTCGGTCTGCGACGGTCCGCCGTGCATGAACAGGAAGATGACCGATTTATCCTTGAGCAGTTTGGCTGTTTCGCCCGGGTTCGCGGCGTTGGCCTGGGCGGCCAGCATGCCGGGCAGGCTGAGCCCGCCGAGCCCGAGTGTGCCGACCTGCAAAAATGCGCGTCGGCTTGTTGTTCTGTCGCGAAAAGTGAGCATGACACTGGCCTCTGCTGCCCCGGCTGAGACGAACCCGCCTCTATGTTGTAACGTCACAACTGACTGGAACCAAGCAATTTTCGTCCGCCGGCGTTCAATGAATCACATCGTCCTTCGTCATTTCGGTGCAGGCGGGAACCAACCTTCAACCGCAAAACATGGATTTCGGACTGCGCGGGAATGACACTTCTGGAGTGGCTGCTTGCGATCGGCGAACCCTTCAATATTGGATTGATGAGGATCCCGGTCGGGTTAGCTTTCGCCACAGGGGCTGCCGCAAAAAAGCGTATACTCTGCGCCTGAACCTGCATGGAGGCTGTTTCAATGGGCAAATACTTTATCGGCGTCGACTTGGGCGGCACAAACATTGCTGCCGGCGTGGTGGGGGACGATCACGCCGTCCTGGCGCGCGACAAGAAAAAAACCAAAGCCGCCGGCGGTGAAGAACGCGTGATCGAACGGATCGCCAAGACCGTTCTGGGCGCGATCGAAGCAGGGGAGATGGATAAGTCCGAAATCGGCGGCGTCGGTATCGGCGCACCGGGCGCTATTGACATTGACAAGGGTGAGGTCATCAACGCCGTCAACTTGCGTTGGAACAACTACCCATTGGCCGACGTGCTCCAAAAAGAACTGGACTTGCCCGTCACGGTTGACAATGACGTGAACGTGGGGACGTGGGGCGAAGCCGTCGCCGGCGCCGGCAGGAAATACAACGATATGCTCGGTATCTTCGTAGGCACGGGTATCGGAGGCGGGTTGGTGATCGGCGGGGATCTTTACCACGGCCACCACCACACGGCGGGCGAGATCGGCCACACGGTCATCCTTGGCGACGCGCCCAAAGGCCGGCGCACGCTCGAAAACGTTGCCAGCCGCACGTCGACGGCCAACCTGCTCAAGTCGCTTATCCTTTCCAACCATGCCAGCGCGTTGACCGAGATCACCGACGGTGATCTGGACAACATTCGTTCTGGTGCGCTCAAACGCGCGTATGAATCGCGGGATCCCTTGACCGTGGAGATGCTCCACCAGACGGCCGAGTACGTCGGCATTGCGATTGCTAACACATTGACATTGCTCAGCCTGCCTTGTGCCGTGGTGGGCGGTGGGGTGACCGAAGCCCTTGGTGAGGACTGGCTCAAATGGGTCCGCAAGTCGTTCAAGACGCATGTATTCCCCCATGAACTGGACGATTGCCCGATTCTCGCCAGCGAATTGGGCGACGACGCGGGTGTGGTGGGGGCGGCGGACCTCGCGCGGCGTCGGCTCGCCTGAGGCCGATAAGAATCGCCATTTTGCCCCATAAACATAGATTTCTCTTGCGATTCTGAGCCGTTTTCGTTAGAAAAGATAAATCTGAGACACGGGATGGGAGTGCCATTGCCAACCTTGGTGAACTTCTGTGCCCTGTCGCGATCAACCGACCGTGGGCTTGAAACGTGAGCTTTCTCCCCTCCGCCCCGTTGTCGCTCCGGCGGCAGCGGGGTTCTTGATTGGTGACCCTTTTCGAGCGTCGCCGTTTAACTCCTCCACGCGCGATCCACCAGCCAAACAACGACGATGGATCGTTCAACACGACGGGCGTGATGCGCGGGCCAGCGCTATAATCGCGCGGCATGAACCAACCGTCGCTACAAACCGACTCCAATTCCGCCAACGTCCATGCCGCGATGACCTGCCGCGTGGGTTGCGTCAGTTTTCTCAATGCCGTGCCCTTGATTGACGGCGTGGACGATCGGCCGGATGTGACGGTGCATTACGACGTCCCCAGCGCGCTGCTTGCATGGTTGGAAGAGGCGAAAGTGGATGTGGCGTTGTGTCCGGTGATTGATCTTCAGCGCAGCCGCGTGCCCTTGAAAGCGATTCCGGTCGGCGGGATTGGTTGTGATGGTCCGACGTTGACGGTGCGCATTTTCAGCCGCGTGCCGATTCATGAAGCGGACGAGATCGCCGCCGACACCGACAGTCACACCAGCGTAGTGTTGATGCGCGTGTTGTTAAACGAACTTTACGATAGGCGGCCGAACATCGTGCCGCTGCACGCGAGCATGAAAACGTCGAGTGGCGATGACGATCGAGACACAATGTTGCTCATCGGCGACAAGGTAATCACCCGCGCGCCGGATGAAGCGGCGTATCCCTATCAGTTGGATTTGGGTGAAGCGTGGAAACAACTGACAGGATTGCCGTTCGTCTTTGCCGTCTGGATGGCCAGGCAGGAAACCGACCTCGGTGAACTGCCGGCGTTGTTGAACGCTGCGCGGCTGCGCAACATGGAACGCCTGCCGCAACTGGTGCAACAACACGCGCCGCGCCACGACTGGCCTTTGGATGTGGCGTCACAGTATCTCGGTCATTGGCTTCGCTATGGGATCGGTGAGCGGGAACGAGAAGCCATGCATCTCTTCTTTGACAAGGCGTCGCAACAAGGTTTGATTTCTGATCCGATCGCGCCGGTTATCGGCCACGCGACGTAATTGTTTCATCTTTAAGCGTTACAGCGGCTTATGGGACGTGGCGGCGCTAAGGTTGCCCCATTGTTGTAACCGATACAAACCCTTGATGTGGCAGTTTTCGCCATAAGGGGGCGGATGGAATTGTGACACATGAATCAGACCGGACCTAATCCTTATCTTCGCACGCGCGTTTTAACGGCTTCACCCGCCGAGTTGCGATTAATGTTGTATGACGGCGCAATCAAGTTCGCTCGACAGGCGATCGAAGCCCGCGAAGCGAATGACAATGAAGCGGCGTACCACGGCCTGATGCGCGCTCAGAAAATCGTGCTCGAGCTGTCCAGCAGTCTCAACCACAATGTCGAACCGGAACTGACCGAGAAACTCAGTGCGCTGTATACCTACATCTACAAGTTGCTCGTTGACGCCAACGTGCATCACACGTTGTCGGAGATTGAGGAAGCGGTGAAACTGTTGGAATACGAACGCGAAACATGGCAAATGCTCATGTCCAAACTCGCGGCGGAAGGCGGCGTGGATGAAAACGCCCAGCAGGTGGCGGCGGATCAGCAGACCGCCATCAGCACCCTTTCAAAGAGCGCGTAAACCCGAAGCAAAACTATTGAAAAGAACCGTCGCGCCATCCCTGTGCGAGCGGTGCGCAGATGCAAGCGCATAAAAATGGCGGGAGTGGATGGGAATCGAACCCACCTGAGACCTGCGTTACAGACCTCACAACGGGTTTGAAGCCCGCGGCCGCCACCAGGCGTGCTGACACTCCCGCAAGTGTGCAAACGTTAGGTTGTTCGGACCGACAGATCAAACGCTGGACGATGCCAAACTATTTCGCGGCGGCACGCAATGCGTCAATTAATTTCGCGTCTTCCTGCGGCAATACCGTCCGTACTTCGATCCAAACCGCCCCGTCCTGCACGCGTGGCACGACCGCCGGCTTTCCGCCGCGAAGCCGATGCGCGAACTCGTCTTCCGAGCCCGACACGACCAACCGTACAGCCACGCTTGGCATTCCGCGCGTCGGCAAACTGCCGCCACCGAGGTAACAGGTGGTCTGTTCCACGGTGGCTTGCGCGATGGTGCCGACGCCGGCCAGTGCCTCCGTTATTGCGCGCGCTCGTGTTTCCAGCACGTCCATTGACGCGTGCATCATCGCGAAGATCGGCAGTTGCTCGGTGGAGCGTTCGACATCGCGGTGAATCTGAAGCGTTGCGCCGAGTGCGGCGAGCGTGATTTTGTCCACTCGCAACGCGCGCATCAGCGGATTCTTTTCAATACGTTCGATGATATCCCGTTTGCCGACAATGATTCCCGCTTGTGGGCCGCCCAGCAGTTTGTCGCCGCTGAACAACACGACATCCGCGCCGGCGTCCACCGATTGGCGCGCATATGGTTCGTCCTCAAGTCCGAATTTGGAGAAGTCGACCAGTGCGCCAGAGCCGACGTCGTCGATCACTGGAACGCCGCGTTCGCGACCGATCTCAACCAGCGATGCGATGCTCGCGCTTTGGGTGAACCCTTCGATGCGGTAGTTGGACGGATGCACTTTCAGAAGCGCCCCGGTCTGCTCACCAATCGCTGCGGCGTAATCGCTGGCGCGGGTTTTGTTTGTTGTGCCGACCTCGCGCAGCGCCGCGCCGCTGTTGGCCATCACATCAGGCAGGCGAAAGCTGCCGCCGATTTCGATCAATTCGCCGCGCGACACGATCACTTCGCGGTCTTTCGCCAGCGTGTGCAACACGATCATCAGCGCCGCGGCGTTGTTATTGACCACCGTGGCGGATTCCGCGCCGGTTAGTTCGCAAAGCAGTGGTCGTACAATCGCGTTTCGTTTGCCGCGTGCCCCTTCGGGTAGGTCCAGTTCAACCGGCGCGTAATGACCGGCGACGTCGGCGATGGCGTCTACCGCTTTCGCCGCCAGGGGCGATCGGCCCAGTCCGGTGTGAATGATGATGCCGGTGGCGTTGATCACGCTTTGCAAAACTGGTTGTGATTCGAGGTTCAACACGCGATCGACGCGCTGCGCCAGATCGGTTTGCGTTGGCGGAGACGCTTGTCCGTTGTCCGCCGTCAGTTCGCGTCGTACCGCGTCGAGCACCTGTCGCGCGGCCTCCACCATCCGTCCTCGCGAAACCTTGGCCGACCACGCCTGCAACGACGCATCATCCGCCAGTTCGTTGACGGAGGGCAATGCCCGGAACGGGTTTTTGGTGGTGTCGGTCATGTTCTCTCATCATCGGCGAAATCGCCGTCAGGCAGGCGTCTAGTACAGTTAATCGGACTTTACCAGAACCCGTTTGTCGCCGACGCGTTTGGTCACGCCGACGCGGTCCAGGTATTCGACGATTGGAATGACATACTTTCGGCTGGTGCCGAGTGATTCGCGAATCTCGCTGGTGGTTAGACCTTCGGTGCCGTTGATGGCGTCGGTGACCTTGCCGCGCACTTGTGCCTCGGCTTCGCTGCTCAGGTAAAATCCCGCGCCCAGGTGCACCAGGTGTCCCTGTGCCACGCACAGTTCCAGCATTTTGCGAACGTCCTTGACGGGGGCGTCGACCACCTTGTCGGCATCGGGCGGTTGAATGCCTGCTGAACGATAACTTTGCAGAATCGCGTCGCGCATCGCTTTCTGTTTCTTGGAAAGCTGCGGCGCCGCACCGGGCAGGGCGACCAGCGCGTCTTCGGCAATCAGCGCTTTGCGTGTGACCAGCGCGTCAATCAACGCTATGGCCAGTGCCTTGTCCTTCTCCGATCGCATCGCGGCGCTTATGTCCTGCCTGGAAAAACCGGCGGCAAGCGGTGATGACGCATGCAACTGCCGAAGGACCTCGTTGATCCGCTGTTGCCATTCGGCGAACGCGTCCTTGTGCGTGCGCAATTGCCGTTGCGCGCTGACTTGCAAGTCGATCAGCGTACCGTCGGCGCGCAGGCGATCAACCAGATCGGCGACCTCCTCAGGTTCCAACTGGGCATCGCGGCAGAGTTGCATGTCTGTCCAGGCACTCGCGTTGAAGTGGTAGATCGCCGCGCCGGCGCGTTGTTGGGCGTTGCCGTTAATCAAATTGCCCAACGTGTCAGCGGAGGCTTGGGGTTGCCCGGCCCGGCGGCGAAGTTTGCGCGCGACCGGTTGCAGCACGCGCCCGCCGCCAATGGTGATCAACGGCGACTCGGCGCGAATGACAAACGGTTGCCCCGCTGCGGCTACTGCCGGCGTTGCACACAGCAACTGGGCAGTGACGGTTGAGCCCGGCTCGGCGTCTTCGTCAGCCAGCAGCAAAACCGCGACCATGATTTCCTGCGTGCCAATGTAAAGCCGCTGCCGTGAACGATGTCGAATCGGCCAGGGGCTGTTTTCCAGTACGCTCAGTTCAACGGTCAAGAGTTTTGACGGTTCGAGGTAGCCGGGCGTCAGCAATTCGTGCCCGCGTTCGATTTCGGTGTGATGCACGCCGATGAGGTTTACCGCAGCCCGTTGGCCGTATTCCACCTTGTCCACATCGTGTCCGTGATT
>JANQKH010000334.1 GCA_028281215.1 Phycisphaeraceae bacterium
GATCAAGCGGCCTCAGGTCAAAGGCGAACCCTACTGCCGCCGCTGCAACTACCGCCTCACCGGCGCCCATTCAAAAGCCTGCCCGGAATGCGGCACAACGTTGACTGACAAAACACGCGTCCTCGGCAAACATCGTCGCGCTAGAACGCCGCTCCTGTTCATCATCCTCTGGCTGGGCGCGGCGGCGTTCCTGATCTACCGTTGGCATCCGCCGTTCGGCCAATCCGGGTTCTACGGCATGGGCAGCAATCTCCCGCGCGAAGGCAGTGCATCGCACTGGCTCAACTGGCCTTCGCACGGGATGTATGAATGGGGCATGGACCACAACCTCTGGCCGGCATGGTCCGAAGAACACCAATATGAAATCGCCCAGGTCTGGCGCGTGGATTTGAAGCGCGGGCAACTGGTCGATCGAATGCTCGAATACCAACTGGCCGACCATCAGCGCTTCAACGGCGTGTCGCAAACACCCGAATCCCACCGGATTGGCGACCTGCTTTTCATCAACACCGGCCTCGAACGGCATCTTTACAACGAACAACAGGGCATCTACGCCACCATCGGTCCCGGGCAGTGGTACAACCATGACTTCACGTTCTGGTCAACCGATCTGATCCCGTCGCGCGATGGACGCTATCTGTTCGACGCGCAATCGTATGAACAGATCGTCGCGTGGGATCGAACGACATGGGGCGAACCGATCGTGTGCCCGGTTGATCTGAACACGTCGGCCGAGATCAAGCCTGACTTCATCCAAATCATGCCGCTGGCCAATCGCACCGCCGCGCTGGTGATCGTCCGCTTCGACAACTTCATTGAACCCAAAGTCTTTGTTTGGAATCCGACGACCAACAAGGTCGTTCACCTGCCGGCCGCGCTTGCAGAATCCGACACGGACATTGTCGTCGCTAGCGCGGAGAATCGCTTCATCGTCACAGAGGAAACCTATGATGTCCATCCCCATCCCGTGGTCTGGGACACGCAATCGAAAGATTTAAGACTTGCGATCCCTGAACAAAGACTCCGCACGCTTGACGGCGTTCAGGCGCCGTTCCGTTTTGAGGGGATCGACCGCACGAATCAGATTATCTACATCGAGGGACAGGGACTGATCGCATGGCACTTGCTGACGGGTGAGGTGAACCGATTGCAAACCCGGCCGGCGGACGACGCGGTGGATTGGATCAAAACTTTGAAGGCGAATCGTCCAGTACACCTCTTTGCTGACTTTCGCAAAGGTGAAGTCGTGCTGCGTGACACGCGCACAGGGGACGTCGTTGCATCGATCCCTGTTCCCGTCTCGAACATGGAGATTTACAACGATACGTACGCGGCAAAAAATTCGAATGAGCCACGCATGATCATCGGCAGCATCGGCCAGACGTATGTCGTCTACGATCGGCAGACGCGCAAGTGGATCGGCCGTTTCAACGCCGCCGTGCCCGGCATGCGATCGACCATGAACGCATTCATCACCGGCGATCACTCCATGCTGGTGGTCGCCCTTGAAGAAAGCGGCACACGCCAACGTTTGCTGGTGTTTGATTTGAACGTCGAGCCGGGCAAGGAGAAGTGATGGGCCCTTTCCGTTCCGAACGCACGACATTTTTCTCTCGTGCCATAGCACATACAATGAAGTACGACCGCGACAATGCTCAGGGCGAGTGTTAGGATCAGACAAGCGTTTGCTGACCCCTACGCCCGCTCAGGCGGCACTATTGAGACCATATGTCATAATGTGACAAACAACCCCGGATTACCACGTATCCAAACAGGTGTAACCCGCGTGTGTCCGGTCAGCACACGCTACCAGCTCTACGAACCATGACGCACCACGCATCACAACTGGAACAACTGGAACGCACCGCCCTGCAAGGCACCACACGCCGGCACTTTTTTCAGCAGTGCCAAATGGGTCTGGGCGCGGTGGCGCTGTCGGCGATGTTGCGCGGTGAATCGGTCGGCGCGGATAAGCCCAAAGGGTCGGCCCGCGCGCGCAATCCGATGGCGCCGAAGAAACCGCACTTCAAACCGCGCGCCAAGAATGTGATCTATCTCTTCCAGGCAGGCGGGCCTTCGCACATCGAACTGTTTGATCCCAAACCCAAGTTGTATGAATACGACGGCAAGCCGACACCGAAGGAGTTCATGGAAGGCCGGCGTTTCGCGTTCCTCAAAAAAGGTGTCAAACTGCTGCGACCGTATTACAAGTTTGACACCTACGGCCAACAGAAAGCGCCGCTGAGTGAACTGCTGCCCTACCATCGCGACATCGTCGACGACATCTGTTTCATTCGCTCGATGCACACCGATGTGTTCAACCACGGACCGGCGAAACTGTTCACCAACACCGGCGCGCCGAACCCCGGCCGACCTTCGATGGGCAGTTGGGTGACGTACGGCATCGGCAGCGAATCGCAGAATCTGCCGGGCTTTGTCGTGCTGCAATCCGGCCCGCGGGGCCCGCGCGCGGGTGCGACGTTGTGGTCGAGCGGTTTTTTACCGACCACATACCAAGGTGTACCGTTCCGCGGCGTGGGCGATCCGATCTTGAATCTGACCAGTCCCGCCGGATTCGACAAACAGAAGCAGCGAGACTTCTTTGACGCTGTCGGTGACCTGAACCGCATGCGATTGCAAGCCACAGGCGATCCTGAAATCGACACGCGCATCAACGCCTACGAAATGGCGTACCGTATGCAGACATCCGCGCCGGAACTGATGGACATCGCCAAGGAAGACAAGCGCACGCTGGACATGTACGGCGCCACGCCGGGCAAAGCGTCGTACGCGAACAACTGTCTGCTCGCGCGGCGGTTGATCGAACGCGGCACGCGATTCGTGCAACTCTACCACACCAACTGGGACCATCACGGCGGCGGCGAATCGCTTGAAAAAGACCTGCCGTTGCGGTGCAAACAAGTGGACCAGGCGTCGGCGGCGCTGATCAAGGATTTGAAAGAGCGCGGGCTGCTTGACGATACGCTTGTCGTCTGGGGCGGTGAGTTCGGGCGTACGCCGATGGGCGAACCCCGCAAGCCGACCGGGCGCGATCATCACATCGACGCGTACACGGTCTGGATGGCGGGCGGCGGTGTGAAGGCAGGCTTCAGTTACGGCAAGACCGACGAGTTTGGTTTCGGCGCGATTGAAAACCCCGTTCACGTGCATGACCTGCAAGCGACAATCCTGCACCTGCTCGGCCTCGACCATGAAAAACTCACGTTCCGCTTTCAAGGGCGCGACTACCGCTTGACCGACGTACACGGCAAAGTGGTGCAGGGCATTCTCGCGTAACACGTGGCAACCCTGGGCGGTGGTGGTTAAGCTACCGCAACGTTTGCGGAAAGGGTTTCCGTGCCGCGCATTGGTTTACTTTCAGATTCCCACGGCCGAGCGAAAACGACGCGAAAGGCAATCCAGTTGCTGCTCAGCCAGAATGTGGACACCATTCTTCACTTGGGCGACATCGGCAGCATTGAAGTAATCGACGAACTGGTCGTCCCGCCGAAGCAGACCGAATCGGGCGAACAGCCGATTAACGTGCAACTCGTGTTCGGCAACGTCGACTGGGATCACCACGCGATGGAGCGTTACGCCGAGCAACTCGGCGTGCGGGTGGCGCATCCGGTCGGGCGATATGCGCTCGTTCACAACGGCGGGGAACAGGCGTTGGTGTTCATGCACGGCCACGACGAACGGGCTTTGCACGCAGCGATTGACGAAGGCGTCGCCTATGTTGCCCATGGGCACAGCCATCGCATGCGGGATGAACGGATCGGCTCCACAAGGGTGATCAATCCCGGCGCGCTGTTCCGGGCAAGCGAATACACCGTCGCCGTGCTGGATACCGACACCGACGACGTGCAGTTTCACGAGATCAAATCGTGATTGGCTGTGCCCAACGCGTGATGTACCATAAAGGCAATGGAGTCTGACCGAAGTCGCAGGATGCGCCTCATATGATCACCGACGTACACACGCATATCTGGGAAACCCCCGATCAACTCGGCCGCGGCGCGGCCAGGCATATTCGTCGGCATGTCAAACAACCGTGGGAGCGCCCGGACGCATCGATCTCCGCGCATGAGAGCGCGATGGATCCCGTGCAGGCCGTGCTCGTGCATGGATTCGAGAGCCGGTACCTCGGCGCGTCGGTGCCGGCCAAACAGGTCGCCCATCACGTCGCCCGCAATCCGGAAAAATACATCGGCTTTGCCGGCGTCGATCCGCTGGGGGATTTCAAGTCACAGATCAACGAGGCGAAACAGCTCGGCTTGTCCGGCGTGACCATTTGCCCGGCCGGCCAGGGTTGCCATCCGTCGCACAGCCGGGCGATGAAGGTGTATGAAATCTGCGCGGCGTCAAGCATGCCGATCTTCGTGCACCCGGCGACGCATCTCGGCGCCGATGCCAAACTGGAGTTCGCACAACCTTACCTGTTCGATGAGATCGCTCGTGAGTTTCCCACGCTGCGCATGGTGATCGGTCAGATCGGTTATCCGTGGATCGATCAGGGTTTGACATTGATCGGCAAGCACGAACATGTGTATGCGGAACTGTCAAACGTGGTATCGCGGCCGTGGCAGCTTTACAACACGCTGCTGACGGCATACCAACTCGACGTGACCGATCATCTGTTGTTCGGCAGCGACTATCCGTTCTGCACGCCGGAGAAAGCGATCTCGACAATCTATTCGGTCAACACGCTGACGCAGGGTACGCCGCTACCTTCGGTGCCGCGCGAGAAGTTGCGGTCGATCGTGGAACGTGATGTGTTGCAGTGCCTGGGTTTGACTGACACCGGCGCGAGCACTGATGCACAAGAGGATGAAGCGAGCGATACGGACACCAGTGCGTTCGCCACCGTCGTCGCGGCGCCGAGCGGTAACGGGCATGACACGGGTCATGCGATCGATGAACCAACTGTTGACGAATCACCCATTGATGCGACCGCCGCGACGGACCATGGGGTGGACGAACTGCAAACGGAATCAACATCCGATACGGACGCCGCATCGGAAACGGCAAAGGAGCCGGCAACCGATCCCGCACCGTCGCAAAACCCACCTGAATCCGACACCATCACATCGCAAGAGAACCCGGCGCCCGCGGCCGATTCGGCTGAACCGCAGGCGATGGCATCACCGGACGTTTCCGATTCCGTTCCCAGCACTGAAATCGATTCCAGCGCAGCCACGCCCCGCAATGCGCCGTCGCCAACTGAGGCCGACGCATCAGGTGAACCTGCGAAAGACGAACCGGCTGGTCAACCGACTGATCAACCGGCGGCCTCGGCGGACGTCGGTAGCGGATCTTTAACCGTCACCCCGCCACCCATTCCAACAGACGACGCCGCGCCGCGGGATGAACCTGTGACCGGTGCGGGCGACTCCACGGATGAGGATGAAGCGAGCGAGAACGTATCGGACACCGCATCACCGCCTAACGCCTCGGCGCCTTCTGACACCGCGCCCGCTTCCGACAATGCCCCATTCACTGACGACGCTTCGCCCCGAAAGGAACCCGACGCATGATCCGCGAATGCTCGCGCTGCCCCCAACGCTTCTTGCTCCTGCTGGCCACGATTGCCCTGCTCGGGCTGACCGGTTGCTCGTCATTGAACCCGGAAAATTGGCGGGCGCTGCCGCAGCCGTTGACCGTATTTCACAGCACCGGCGGTGAGTTGGCGATTCGCAGTCAGACCGTCGACGGACCGCGGATGAAAAGTGGTTTCAGCGAAGGCTTTTTCACCGTCGCGGACAAAAACACGCTCACCGCGGTGATGTACGAAGGACCGGCCGACGCGCCGACGCAGGCGGTCACGATCCGCATGTTCTGGCAACCCAAGGCCGGCCGAACACCCATCGACGACACCGCCACCAACGCCACCATTCACTACATCATTTTCACAGGCGACAATCGCGAGGAGATCGGCATCTATTCCGGCGCGGGCTTTGTCTATCCCAACTCCGGGCTCGAAGGCGACAAACTCGTCGCCGGCGTGTGGCAATCATCCCTCCGCCTCGCCGACAAAAGCAAGGGCTTCCACGACCATCTCGGCCAGGCAACGCTCGAAGGCCGTTTCACCGCCAAGCGCGACGACGCGGCGATTGAACCGACGTTACATGCGCTGTACGTTCAAATCCGCGAACGGCTCGGGCGGTCAAGGCTGGTTGGGGCCGACGCGGACCCCAGCCTGTCTCGCGCCGATTAACCGCCACCCATCAAACTCATTAGAATCTTTTCCCCAATGTCATTCGCAGGGGCTCTCTCGTGATCCAAACTCATTCCAAGCGTGCTTCGTGGATCTGTTTTCTTCTGATCGCCAGCCTCTTCGCCGGCGCGACGAATCTCGCCAGTGCGGAAGACGAACCGCCGACGCCCAATGCTCCAAGCAAAGACAACGCCGCCAAAGACGCCGACACCGATACAAACGCAAATACGGATACGAACGCGAGTGAAAATGCCGACGCCGACTCGGACAAGAAGGAAGACGAACAGCCGGCCCTCGAAAAGAAACTGAACGCGTTTTTCGGCGAGATCAACAAAGGCGTCGGCAAGGTCATCTACTGGGACGTGCTCTTCGGTGCGGTGAAAATGAAAAACGAAGACGGCACTGTCGCCCTGGATGAAAAGGGTGAGGAGAAAACCGTCGGCCTGCTGTTCATTGTCGCGTTCCTCGGCATCGGTTCCATCTTCTTCACGTTCTGGTACGGCTGGATCAACGTGCGCGGGTTTAAACATGCGATCAACGTCATTCGCGGTAAGTATGACGACCCGAACGACGAAGGTGAGATCAGCCACTTCCAGGCGCTGACCAGCGCGCTTTCCGCCACCATCGGCTTGGGCAACATTGCCGGCGTGGCCATCGCCGTGAAATCGGGCGGGCCCGGCGCGGTCTTCTGGATGATCTTTCTCGCGGTGTTCGGCATGAGCGCCAAGTTCAGCGAGTGCACGCTCGCGCAGATGTTCCGCAAGCACAATCCCGACGGCAGCATCTCCGGCGGTCCCATGTATTACATCGACATGGGTTTGAAAGAAAAAGGCCCCGGCTGGGCCGTGCTTGGAAAGATCCTTGCCGTGCTGTTCGCCATTCTCGTCATGCTCGGCGCACTGGGCGGCGGCAACATGTTTCAGGCCAACCAATCCTATGAAGCCTTCCAGAACGCGTTCGCCCTCGACGCAACCAACGAATGGTACGCGCGCGGCTTCGGCATCATCATGGCGATGATGGTGGGCGTGGTGATCATCGGCGGCATCAAGCGCATCGGCGCGGCAACCAGCAAGATCGTGCCGCTCATGTGCGGCATTTACGGCATCGCATCACTGGTGATGATCCTGTCCAACGCTCAACAGATTCCCAGCGTGATC
>JANQKH010000370.1 GCA_028281215.1 Phycisphaeraceae bacterium
CAACTGTTTGAATACGTCCTTGTCCTCCTTGAGGATCAATTCAATCAGGCGATCGGTACTCGCGGTGGCATCGAACATGGCGCGGTAGTGCGACGTTCCTCGCGTGTTCGCGCCCGTTTCGGCCAGTGCCCTGGAATCCTTGCAGATGTAACCGCCCAGGTCGTAATCGAAGTAATCCCGGAAAAATCGCAGCACTCGCGGTTTGCGGATGCTTTCATCGTTCAGCATGCGCGCCACTTCGCGCTTCACATCCGCCTTGGTGCGCATGCGACCTTCGGCGATCGCTTTGCGCAATGTTTCGTCCGGCTTGATGTAACACAGTGCGTGATTCACCGCCAAGCCCAGTTCCCAATCCTGCAACATGACGCGGCCGTGCTTGTCCGGTTTGCCGTTCTTCGCCAGTTCGGGTCGGAACAGGGCGTCGCGATCGAGAAAGATCGATGACAGGCCGAGCACGACGCCGTCTTCCTTGCCGAGTTTATCGATGGACTGCTTGACGATCGCCAGATACGTGTCCGACTCTTCCCTGCTTGGCGGACGGAACGTCATGGCCTCGAAAAGATAATCGACGGCGGCGCGCAACCGTTCGTCGGTAACGCCTTCCTCTTTCATGAGTTCATACACAGGCGTCAGCGGGCGGACCACCTTCGTGCTGTAGATCAGACTGGTGGGCAGTCCGCGAATGTCGCTGTCGCCGCCTTTTTTCAAGATTTTGCCAAGCGTTCCCTTGTCATCCGAAATCTGTTCCGGCTTCGCGATACTCAGCGGACCGTAAGCCATGTAGCGAATGATGTCGTGGGCAGCGCTCATGATCTGTGTGGCTTCCGCACTGTTGACGGTGTAAAAGTCCGGGTAGTTTTCCAGGCCGTGATGCCGCGCTGAAGACAGCACGGCGGGAATGCTTTTCACTGCGGTGGCGTATGCCACGGTACCGCCTTGCCATGCGATGATGCGGTCGGTGCCGAAGTAGAGTTTCAGTTCGCCGCCGTGGTTGGTGGGCACGACGTCGCCTCGCGTGCGCACGCCCGGTTTGGATGGGTCGAACGCCGGCTCCGTGTTGATCAGTTCATTGAGACGCGTGATGTGTTCCTGCGGCGTGACACGCCAGAGGCGGGCCGGCGAATAGGTCGGCTCGAGTTTGACGCCGTCGGGCAGTTTGCCGAAGAGCAGGTCGTGATCGACGAAGTTGCCTTTGTTCGGATCCAAGTGAGCGTGGAACCCGCCCTTGTCGCGCATCGCGTGTTGCATCTGGCCAACGATCCAATCGGAGAACTGCAACCGCTCAACCACTTCAGGTTGATTCTTCTTTTTCTTCGGCGGCATCTCCTTGAGCGTGACCTGCGCCCAGATCGACTTCCACACATCGGCGTTGGTTTCATCCACCGGTCCAAGGTTTTCGAGTGAAAGGTTGCCTTTTTTGGAGACCGAATCGTGGCAATCAATGCAGTAGTTGTCCACAAATACCTGTGCGAAATCCTTGAAGGTCTTATCGACCTTCTGGCCGGGCGTGTGGGTTTCTGCGTTGGCTGTGTGGATGCCGGGGAGTGCGAGCGCACTACCCAACAGCAGTGCGAATGCAATGGTAATCCTGCTCATGCCAACAATTCCTTGATGGGGCCAGTGCCGTTGTCGAACTTCTTGGCCAGTTGTTCACTCATGTTGAAGCGGTCGCACTTCTTGCCGGCCGCTCGTAGGAGCGTGACGTAGAGCGCATTGAGAGGACGCTTGCCGTCCAGTTGCGTGAAGCAACCGGTCTTAAAAGCACCGTCAAAGTTACCCAGCAGCATGACAGGCCAGTTCTTCCCGCTGGTGTGCTGATAGTCCGCGTTGTTGCTGGTGTAAACGATCAGCGTGTGGTCCATCATCGTGCCGCTGCCTTCGGGCACGGCGTCCAACGCTTCCATAATGCGCACCAGCATCTGGCTGTTGTATTGACGAATCTTGATCCAGATCGGATTGTCGGGCTGTTTCATGTGGCCCAAGTTGTGACCCTGTTGCTCGACACCCAGCCCCTTCCACGCGCCGAAGATTTCGCCGCGGCCGGAACCGATCGTCAACGTGTTGTCCATCATGGTGCCGCTTCCTTCTGGGACGCTCTCGAGCTCTTGCATGAGCTTGACCAGCATGCGGCTGTTGTATTGGCGGATCTTGATCCAGATCGGATTGTCGGGCTGTTTCATGTGCCCGAGATTGTG
>JANQKH010000853.1 GCA_028281215.1 Phycisphaeraceae bacterium
ATATCACCAACGATGGTACGTGGAACATCCGCAACATCGTGATGAACATTGAGGACGACTCCAACAACGTAAGCAACTTTAAGTACGTTGGCTCCGCGATCATCGCAACGGGTGGCGGTTCGCCTGCCACGGACATCAATGCTTCGTTGAGCATCACGCAAACGCAATTTCAGTTCTCGCTCGACAGCGGGCCCGGATTCAGCCTGAACATTGGCGGCGTCACGTTGGTTCTAACTTCGCTTGACTTTGTGTCCGACCGCGATCCGCAAGCCGGCCCGGTCTTTGATCCCGAGTTGACGCTCACCGGCTCGATCACGTTGCCTGAAGAAGCCGGCGGATTCACCATAGCCGTCGACGCCAACAACCCGATCAAGGTGAATTCCAGTGGTCTTGCGGTGACAGGTGGTGCGCTGACCGTGCCCGCCAATCAGAAAGCGCGTGTACTTGGGCTGATCGATGTTGAGACAGTGACGGCCACGACCATCAATCTCGATCTGGCCAATCACACTGCCACGCTACAGGGCAAGCTTCGGTTCCCATCTTTGAACAACTTGGAAATCGATTTGGGGTCGCCGAACGAACTAAAGATCATTGCTCCACCCGATCAGCCCGTGACGGTTCAGGGAAGTTTGTCGGCCAGTGTCTCGCAGATCAATCTGGCGCCCGGCTATTCACTACGCAATGTCAGTTTCAGCGCGGATTCCACTAGCGGAACAGCCGGCGGAAGCGCCACACTCCGAATGCCGGACGGCACGACCTTTGGAGTCACACTCGATGTGATGGACGGCCGGTTGACCACGGTGTCCGTATCGTCCGGCCCAGGTGTTGACTTCGACTTCGTCGGTATCGGTGTTGATGTGACCACGCTCACCTTCACCCCCGACATCAATCCGAACAACAGCGACGATTGGCAACCTCGATTCACTTTCGTCGGCAGCCTGGTCATTTCCTCTGCGGTGATCGGCGGAACGTCGGACATTGTCGTCGGTCTTGATGCGCTTCAAGTCGATGAAGCCGGCGTGCGACTGACCAATGCCACAATCGATCTACCTGGCACGACGACATTCAACCTGTTGGGGGTGCTCCAGGTCGAAGCGATGGACTTGAAGCTTGCGTTTTCATCCAATCCAAGGCAATTCAAGATTCAAGGCAAGGTTCGTCTGCCACAGGTGTTCAATGTAGAAGCTGACTTCAGTGCGCCGAACAACTTCATTCAAATCACGGATGCCGGCGTGGATGTGGTCGGTAAGATCAGTGCCCAGGACATTGTCGTTGTGCCCGGTGCATGGATTCTGCGCGGCGTGGAGATCACCATTGACACTGCAAGCAACCCGTCGGTCGTGGGTGGCGCGCTTGATCTCGAAATCCCGACAGGGATCATCATCAGCGGATCGGCTGAGTTCGTTGGCGGACAACTCAATAAGATCGGATTGGGCGCTTCCAATCTGAACAAGCCCATCGGAGCGACCGGATTCTTCCTTCAGAGTGTCGATGGTGAGGTGACCAACATTGTTGCCGATCAATCCACACCCACGACGTTCACCGGGGGCATTGGCGTGACCGGCGGGCCGAAGATCACCTTGCCTTCGGATCCGTTTGGATTGTTGCCGACCGGGACGCTGAGCCTATTGTCGCTTGACGCGTCAGGCTCGATCAACAAGGACATGTTGAGTGTGACAGGCACGTTGTCGTTGCTGGAAGGGCTCGCCGTCGCCAATGCGACAGCCACATTGGATTGGACTCAGGGCACATTCAGTGGTAGCGGCATGTTCAATCTTCTGGGCGGATTCGCCACCATTTCCGCCTCAGTTAATGTGGACTCGGCGTTCAATATCTCAATGTCCGGCTCATCGATCGTGGAAGTGCCCAGCGACTTCTTCTTCTCCGGATCGCCCGGTGGACAGCTTGCCAACACAGACGTTCGGCTGGAGTTCACCAACGATGGCAATTCCTCGAACGACTACATCGCGGCTGCCAGATCATTTGGTCCGATTGTATTCGGGGGAATCATCTACTTTGATGGAACACACGAATTCCTCGTCGGCGATGAAGCTACTGCTGCCGTGGCGCCCGCCACTGCGCCATCAACGCAGCCGCTGGTTCAAGCGGTGCAGCCTTTGGTCAACGCGGTGAACGGCCCGGCAAGCCAGGGATTCATCGTCGATACGGTGACCGACTATCTGTTCCTGAATGTCGGATGGGAGAATGCCGTCGCCGGTGTGCCGATCCAGATTCGCCGACCCGACGGCACGCTTCTGGACGAAGCCGACTTTGTTGCCGGGGAGATTGAAATCCTCGACGAACTTTCCGACGAAACCACCAGGTCCGTGGTGATCTTGAATCCGGAGTTGGGATTCTGGGAACTCATCGTGCCGGACGCGACCGGGCTGGGTGATCTGAACTTCCAAGCGTTCGTCGGTGTGCCGCCGCCAGAAATCACAATCACCTCGCCGGTGGTGGATGAATTCGGCCCGCTGGTGGACATCAACTTCGATGCATTCGATCCAGACTCGGATGCCGTCATCAGTTTCTATCGCGATGATGACAACCAGGGATTTGACGGCATCCTCATCGGGCAAGGCATTCTGGAATCGGATGGCCCCGGCACCTTCACGTTTGATGCGTCCACACTCGGCAAGGGTGAATACTTCATCTATGCAACGATTGACGACGGCGATCACTTCCCCGTCAACAGTGAATATTCAACCGGTCGAATTGTCGTGGCGGAGGGGCCGACTCAGACGATCACCGGCGTGGTATATGAAGATATCAATGGAGACGGCGTACAGGGACAAGGTGAACTTGCGATCGCCGGACTTGATCTGCTCATCGAAGAGATTGATGAATTCGTTGATCCTGTGCCAGGTTTTGTGCCGTTCACGATTCAATCCGCCGCTGATGGCAGTTATGAATTCGCCGTGCCGTCGCAGACAACGTATCGCGTAACGGTTCAGACGGCGGGCGGCTTTGTCGTTACCGAACCGAGCACTGCACTGAACAGTAGACATGATGTTCAGTTGCTACCCGGTCAAGACGCAATCGGCCGCAACTTTGGTGTGTTTGCAGCGGTATCCATCAGCGGCACGGTGTTCGACGACTTGAACGGCAACGGCTCGCTGGATAATAGTGAACAGCCGCTCGAAGGTCGCATCGTTTTCCTCGACGCCAACGCCAACGGCTTCGTTGATCCGAGTGAACGCCAGACGGTTACTGCGGCTGACGGCGCCTACTCTTTCGACAATGTCGGCCCCGGGACGCACCGCGTCACACAGGCTGCCCAATTTGGCGTGGCGGTGAGCGAGCCTCACGTGGTGTCGACCAGTAGTGGGCAGAATCGGGTTGGACTGAACTTTGCCAATTTCACACTGGGTATCGTTCGCGGCACGGTGTTCAATGATGCGAACGGCAACGGCAGTCGCGACGCTGGCGAAATCGGGCAGGCGGACGTGCAGGTCTTTGTTGATGAAAACAACAACGCAACGCGTGACAACGGCGAACGATTCACCTTCACCGATGCGAATGGTGACTATGAGTTGACTGGATTTGCCGAAGGCGCGCATGCAGTGCGTCAAGTGCGCCCGTTGACATTCGGCCAATCATTGCCTGCCGGTGATCAGCCTCAAATCATCAATGTCACGGAAAGCGGCCAAATCTTTGACAACCGTGACTTCGGCAATCGGCCGCCGGGATTGTTGAACGGATCATTCACGGTGGCTGATCCGTTGTCGCCGACGTTCGGCTGGACCTTGCGAGGCCGGGCTGGGATCGTTGAAGGACGTGGTGTGCTGACTGAAGGCGCAAGGCACTTCGACGGCATCAGCCAGACCTTTGTGCTTCCCCAAGGCGTGGACACGCTCCGGTTTACAGTCCAAAGCCTGTTCCTCGGCGCGGTGCCCGGCACCATTCCCGATGCGTTTGAAGTCGCTTTGATTGAAGCGGCGACCAACGCAGCCGTGTCGCTTGAACCGCTCGGCTTGAACAATACCGATGCGCTCTTGAATGTTCAGCAGACAGGGACGACCTACTTTGCTTCCAGTGTGAGCGTGCCGGGCGTGGCAGGTTCCGGCGAGGCGAGGCAGTTTGATGAGCCGGTGGTGATTGATGTTGATCTCAGTGCTATTCCTGCGGGCACAACACTGACACTGTTCTTCGATCTGCTCGGATTCTCCGCGAACGAAAGCCTTGTGGTCATCGACAACGTGGTGTTGCTCGACAGCGACCAACCCAACACGCCACCGATCGCGATTGACGACGAGGCGGTTACTGATGAAGACACGTTGTTGGACATTTCGGTCTTGTCGAACGACACGGACATTGACGGCGACATCATGG
>JANQKH010000426.1 GCA_028281215.1 Phycisphaeraceae bacterium
GGGATTGCTTTCTTTCGACCCATTCGCGCCGGAATCCGACGGCGGTTCGGTGACTTCAGCACCTTCTTCTGAAACGGATGCGTCGGACGGCGACTTTTCCTGCTGCGCTGCCTGATGGATTTTGCCGCTATGATTGGAGCGGTTATGCCCCTCATATTGCCCGAAGATCATGCGGCCGGCCTGCGTTTGAAAGTTGCTGGTCACAGTGAAGTCAACCTCTTTATCAATGAATTCACGCCCGCCCTCGACGACGACCATCGTCCCGTCTTCGAGATAGCCGACGCCTTGCCCCGCACCTTCGCCGGCTTTCTGCACCCGCACGCGCATCGTTTCACCCGGCAGCGCGACCGGTCGCAACGCGCCGGTCAGGTCGTTGAGGTTGATGATTTCGACGCCGCGAAGTTCCGCGACTTTCTTCAGGTTAAAATCGTTGGTCATCACCCGGCCCTTCATCTCTTGAGCGAGTGAAACCAGCTTTTGATCGACGTTGGCGCCTTCAGTGTCGCGCTCTTCGATGTGAATGTCGACCACTGTACTGCTTTGCAGTTTCTGAAGGATGTCGAGCCCGCGTCGGCCGCGCGAGCGTTTGAGTTTGTCGCTTGAGTCAGCAATCAATTGCAATTCATTGAGCACGAACCGCGGCACGACGATGGCGCCCTGCATGATCTTGGTGTCAATAATTTCCAGGATGCGCCCGTCAATGATGATGCTGGTGTCGAGGATGACCGGCCGATTGCCGCGAATCTGCTTGGCGAATTCGACGTACGGAATGACAAATCGGAAGTCGTCCTTGGTTTGCAGGACGAGACTGATGCCGGTGTAGCAGGTGACTAGGCCGATGAACACCTTGACGCCTTCGAGCAGGTTTTTGTAGGCGAGCGTGCGCTGCTGACGTTCGGACAACAGTTTCTCCGTCTCATCCTTGGTGAGGTTTTCGCTGCCTTCGGGAAGGGTGGACAATTCGGGCAGCAGCACCACGCCGATCAGATCGACGACAAACGAGAGCGCGTACGCGGCGAGCAGCCCCGCGCCCAGGCCGAGGAACACGCCGGAAACGGCTGACAGTTTTTTCTGAGGCGTTTTCATGTCGACCGTGATCGCCACGATCGACACGCCAAGGGTGCAAAGGAGCATGAGCAGGACGCGGTCGGTACCCCACTCGAGCCCTTCCTGTGAACCGAGGATGTAGAGCATGGCAACGGACGCCGCCAGCACCACAAACACGCCGCGCAAGATGAAAAGGATCATGGATGATGGCTCCCCGAAGGGCGGTGAATAATGATTCAAGGCAAAGAATGATGCCTTGAGGATACGCGCCGACCGGGGATTCGCCAAGCGTGTGTGTCGCTGGTATAGTTCGAGACCTTGGGTGCGGGGTTCAGGGATCAGGATACAGGTGCTTCCAGGCCTTGATCTGATCCCTGAGCCCCGCACCCTGAACGCTAATTAGACCGCGTGAGCAAACGACCGGGCCCGGTGCGCGGGTGGGCTCGTGAACCGGGTCAGGCCTTGACCGGAGCAGCCCTAAGCGTCGTTCGCCCGGTGCTGCCGGTGTCCTGGTCGTTTGCCCGCGCGGTTGATAATCAGTCGGGAGTCCGGAGTCAGGGGAAGCGGAACGAGATCGAAGTCAGGAGCCGCAGACGTGGTAACTTCTGTTGCCCTGCGTTGCGCCCAGGGATCCAAGATGGCTGAAGGATACACCGTTCTCGCGCGTCGTTACCGGTCCAACACCTTCGATGAGGTGATTGGCCAGGAACCGATCGCCAAAACCCTGCTCAATGCCATCGGCTGCGGCCGCGTCGCCCACGCGTACCTCTTCACCGGCACGCGCGGCGTCGGCAAAACCACCTCCGCCCGCCTGTTCGCCCGGGCCCTCAACGCACCGGACACCATCCCCGACTGTCCCCGCTTCGGCGAACTTGCGACCGACACCAAAAAGACCAAAAAGAAAACATCGAAAAAGATCGCGACGAGCGATGACGACTACCCGCCCAAGGCCGTTCAACAACGTATGGCCGAAGCAATCATGCGCGGCGACGACCTGAACGTCATTGAAATCGATGGCGCGTCCAACCGCGGCGTCGACGAAGCGCGACAACTGATCGCCAACGCCGGCCTCGCGCCGACCGGCAACGCGAAGTTCAAGATCTACATCATCGACGAAGTTCACATGCTCACGCGTGAAGCGTTCAACGCTTTGCTCAAAACGATGGAAGAACCGCCGGCGCATGTGAAGTTCATTCTCTGCACCACCGAAGCGCATAAGGTGCCGGCAACCATTCAGTCGCGCTGCCAGCGTTTTGACTTTCGCAACATTCCCACCGGCCGTATCGCCGACCACCTGAAAACCGTCCTCAAAGGCGAGAAGATCAAGGCCGACAACGATGTCATCTGGCAGGTCGCCCGGCTGGGCAACGGTTCCATGCGCGATGCGCTGAGCCTGCTCGATCGGCTCTCCGCCGCCGGTGAAGACAAATTGACCAGCGACCTGCTTGAACAGATGCTCGGCCTGCCGGCGCAGGAACTGATCGTCGACCTCGTCAACGCCATGGCTGACGGCGACGTCGGTGCGACCCTGGAAAAAACCGCGGCGCTGCTCGAGCGCGGGATCGCCGAAGACCAACTGATCGACGTGCTCATCGAACGCTTCCGCCAACTCATGCTCATTCACGCGTGCGGCCTCGACAGCGAACTGATCGAACTGTCCGACGACACCCGCAAAGCCGCCGCGACGCAGGCTGAACGTTTCGATGCCGCCGGCCTGGTGCACATGATCGCGTTGTGCGAAAACCTTCAACGCCACAGCCGCAACAGCGCCAACCCGCGGGCCATGCTGGACGCCACGATGGTCCGCCTCGCCCTCGCTGAAAAAATGGCGGACGTCTCTGCACTACTGGCCGGCAACGGCCAAAGCGCCGCCACCACTCAAAAAAAAAAGTAGCGCCTGAACGCGGTGGGACAGGCGCCCCGCCCGTCGAACGTCGACACGACCGCCCCACACAATATCCTGCCACCGGCAGCTCGCCTGCAAGTGCGAAGGCCAAGCAGGCAAACGAATCGCCTCGTGTCACAGATGTTGCACCCGCCAACGAAAAACCCGACCAACCCGACCCGTCACCACCGCCCACCACCCCACACACCATCTGGCAACACGTGCTCCAACACGTGGCCGGCCGACCGTCGCTCTCGTGGGTGCGATCGTTGAAACTGATCGAAATTGACGGCAAATGCGCCCGGTTGGACACCTTGCCCGGCCAAAAACAGGTGCGGCAGTTTTTCACTGATCGACAACGCCAGCAACTCGCACAGATCGTTCAACAGGTGATCAAACAACCAGTCACGATCGATCTGGTCGAGCCTGACTGGGCGCAGCAACAATCCGCCGAGCCGCATGACA
>JANQKH010000432.1 GCA_028281215.1 Phycisphaeraceae bacterium
GACCGGTTGAAGCTCAAGCCGCAGCAGGTTCACGTGGTGCACAATGGGATTGACATCACGGGTTTTGAAGTTGCCGCGTCACCGCCTGACCCGCCGGTGCTGGGGTTTCTCGCGCGCATGATCCACGGCAAGGGTCTCCATCAGATCACCGATGCGTTTATTCACCTGAAGCAGCGCGATCGTGTGCCCGGATTGCAACTGCGCATCGCCGGCGCGAAGACCTCCGTGGACGACGCGTTTGTTGAACAACAGCAACTCAAGCTGCGCGACGCCGGTTGCATCGACGATGTGACCTTTTTGCCCAACATCGATCGCGACGAAAAGCTCGCATTTCTGCGCGATCTGTCAGTACTTTCCGTGCCGACGGTATACGATGAATCGTTCGGGTTATACCTGCTTGAAGCCTGGGCGGCCGGTGTGCCGGTTGTGCAACCCGACCGTGGGGCGTTTCGTGAACTCATCGAAATAACCAACGGCGGCGTGATCGTTGAACCGGACGACCCCGAAGCGCTGGCCAACGCGATTGAAATTCTCCTGTTGCGCCCGGATGATGCGCGGGCGCTCGGCGCCAATGGTCGCAAGCACGTCGAAGATTACTTCAACATCGAACGCATGACGCAGGAGTTGGTTCAGGTTTTTGAAGGTTGCGGCACGCAGGTTTGAACGACACTACGCGAACGGTGTCACACCCGGTACGGCGACCGGTGGCTCGGGCAGTTTCACCTGCCAGTCGTAGCGCGGCGGAGACAGGTCTTCCTTCGAGTTCATCGCCATGTCCCACGTGATTTCCCGGCCGGTGTAGGCGCTCATGCGAGCCATGATCGCGAGCAATGTGCTCTTGCACATGTATTCGCCGTTGTTGATCGGCTTGCCTTCGCGGATTGAGCGGAACAGTTCATCGTGTTCGGTTTGATAGAAGTTGTTGTGTTTGCCGCTAAAACGCCACTCCTTGCCGTCGAAATGCATGATGTGTTTGCGATGCGATTCGCTGATCACGCCCCGGCCTTTCGTGCCGGCGACGTGGGCGGACATTTCACGGTAGTTCTGTCGGCCGCGAATCTGTCGCGTATCGCTGAACAGGCGCGTGCCGTTATCCCATTCGTACATCGTGGAAAAGTGATCGTAGATATGGCCGAATTCTTTTCCTCTGCGCTGCGCGCGGCCGCCCATTGCCACACAACGTTTGGGGTACACGTCCTGCATCATCCATGCGCACACATCGAGGAAGTGCACGTGTTGTTCGACGTTGAAGTCGCCGCTGAGCCAGGTGTAGTAGTACCAGTTGCGCATCTGGTATTCCATGTCGGTCTGATTTGGTTGGCGGGGTTTGACCCAGATTTGCCCGCGGTAATCGCATGCTTGCAATGTAACCAGATCGCCCATCTGTCCGTCATGAATGCGTTTGGCCGTTTCCTGAAAACAGTTGTAGTAGCGCAGGCAGAGGCCGGAGACGATGGACAGCTTTTTCTTCTTCGCTTCGGCGCAGGTTTTGAGGACTGAACGCACGCCGGGGCCGTCGACGGCGATTGGTTTCTCGGCGAAGACGTGCTTGTTCTGATCGACGGCGTACTTGATGTGGATCGGCCGAAAGCCGGGCGGCGTCGCGAGCAAGACGACATCGACCCGGTCGATCACTTTCTTAAACGCATCAAAGCCGACAAAGCGATGTTCTTTGGGAACGTCAATCTTGTCCGCAACTTCCTTCTGTGTTTGGAGCGATTTGAGGCTGTTGTCGAGCCGATCGGCGAACGCATCGCCCATGGCAACGAGTTTAACATTCGGGTCGGCGCGCAAGGCTTGGCCTGCAGCGCCGGTGCCGCGACCGCCGCAGCCGATCAAGCCGATGCGAATGATGTCAGAGCCGGCGGCGTGCGCTGCGCGGTGCACCGGCAGGGCGCTTGCCGCCATCGCCGCTCCTGCGGCGGTGGTGTGTCGCATGAACCGGCGACGGGACGCCGATTTGTTTGCATTCGGCATGATGGAACCTCGAAAGCGAGTTTTCCAACATTATGTCACTTGCCTATCGATTCACCAAAACTTGCAATGTGACAGACCTATATCACGATTCGTGATTAATGCAGACATAAAAGAACGAAAACTTGGTCTGAGCGACGTAGTGGGACGCAATAGCGATTAGGGGTCCGGTTCGGTCGCAAAGTTCAAGTGAGTCGATAATCTGACCGTCCAGCCGTAACCATGTCGGAACGGACGTGGTTTCTGAATCGAAATGCATGCAGTCGCATTGGCAACCAGCGATGACGTTCTCAAATGTGTCTAAGTTGGTCGGAAATACCGCAGCTGTTTTTGCCCAGTCAAGCACTGGCTGTTCAGGGCTCGGTGTCGACGCAATCGCGGCTGCTGAAAACTTGATCAGCGTCTCGAATTGGTCTACGGGTGATTTAACAAATCGAAAGAATCTATATCCCCATGTGTAGACGAATTCGTCGATCTCAAATTGAATGGGTTTATTCGCTAGCTCGACTTCGCGAGCGAACGCTTGAGAATCAACGTATCCGATACGTCTTGTTGACAACAGGTCAATCCCCTTCCTTCGACCAGATCGTGACATACGCGGTGACGACCACGGCTGCCTGCACCGCGAACCAGATCAGCGACCACGCATAAACGATGGGCATGCCCAGCAGCGTCGCCGGTTGGGTTTCACCTTCGGCGGGGTTGATCAGCAAAAGACCCGGGCCCGGGCCCATGACCATCGCGAAGAGGAACACGACGATCAGAAAGATCGTCCATTTGGAGCAACAGGATTTGTTGTCGGCGGGCACGGGAGCATTTTAACGCGCCGGAACGTAAAGCGTCCGACACATTGCGTTACAGCATGAATTGCCGCAGCGTATCAGCGACACCGTGGTTGTCGTTGCTGGGTGCGATGAAGTCGGCGTGATTTTTCACATCGGGCCAGGCGTTACCCATGGCGACGCCGAGACCGGCCCAGCGGATCATGCCGGCGTCATTGGGCGCATCACCGATCGCCATGACGTTCTCCTGCCGGATGCCGTGCAGGTCCGCCAGGTGTTTCAAGGCCGCGCCCTTGTCCGCCCGGCGGTTGATGATCTGAATCAGGTGCGCATCGCACACGACCAGACTGATGTGTTTGCCGAATCGGCTGGCGATCGCGGCCTTGACCTTGCCCAGTTTTTCCGGCGGTGCGAGGAACATGATCTTCGTCGCCGGGATGTGCCAGAACGATTCAAGCGGGCCTATGTGATCTGGGGCGAACGTTTTGCTGGTTTCGGTGACGAGTGTGTCTTCGACCTGATCGGTGTACCACTTGTCGAGGATTTCCACGCTGACGGTGACGCTCGGATCGATCCGCCGCGCGTAGCGAATGATCTGTTTGCCGAGCCGGGTTTCAAGCGGCAGGTGGTGCAGATGTTGCTTGCGCACGCGATGGTGAATCAGCGCGCCGTTGTAATGAATGGAAGGCGTGTCGAGGCCGAGATACTCGGCGATGGCTTTGACCGAACGCGGCGGCCTGGCCGTGGCGAGAACCACGTGCTTGCCACGATCGCAGACGCCGCGCACGGCGTCGCGCACATCACGGTGGAGTTTCTTGTCGCTGCGCAACAGTGTGCCGTCGATGTCGATCGCGACCATGTCGATGCGCGAGGAACGAATCATGTGTTGCCGACAGGACGGCACACGACGTTTGGGAGCGTCAAGAACTGAAATGGCAGGGCCTCCGCCGATGGCTTGTTCCGCCGTCTCCACACGCACGGAGTCGACTTCGATGGCTGAAACAAACGATTCATGCAAAGGGCGAACCATGTGGCGGAGATGATAACGAATCACGGCACACATTTGGTGCGGATGGTATGGGTCGTATCGATTGTGTTACGGAACCGTCACCGGCGTTTTGTCGTTGAATCGAGGATGAATTGCACTGGTGATACAACGCGTTGGTGTAGGATGTGTTTAAACCATTCATGCGGTTGGAGGCTTCCATGCGATCATTGCTCTTTGTGTTGTTGGTGCACGTCACCGCCTGTCTCTCTCATGCCGACGTTCGTTTGCCCCGCATTTTTACAGATCACATGGTGCTCCAGCAGGACAAACCCATCCGCGTTTGGGGTTGGGCGGACAAGGGTGAAGTGATTGAGGTCACCTTCAACGGATATACCGGTTCTGACATCTGCGGCGACAGCGGGCAGTGGATCATTGAACTCAAAGCATTCAAGGCTGACGGCAAGGAGCATACCCTGACCGTCAAGGGCAAGAACACAATCACGCTCAACCACATCAAACTCGGCGAGGTTTGGATCGCCGCAGGGCAGTCGAACATGAATCGTTCGATCGACATCAGCAAAGAGAATCGGCCTGACTTGAAGTTGTTTTGGATCGATTTTTCACGCACGCCGCAGAAGGATGATTTGAACAAGGGCGTTGCCGGCTGGGTGCCTTCGACCGCGAAAGGGCTGGCTGCTGCCGCACCATTTTCGGAAGGACGGGACGCGGGCAAGCCGCGCAAGATTTTTACCGAGGTCGGCTACGTGTTTGGCCGGCGGTTGCAGGAAGACCTGGATGTGCCGGTCGGCATGATTCGCGCTGCGGTAGGCGGTTCGACAGCCAAAGCCTGGACGCCGCAGCCGCAGGATTACCCGAGCAAACACAAGTTCGGTGTGGAGTTCGAGAAAAAACGATACCTCGCCCACACGCCAGGCCTGCTCTACTACTCCATGATCA
>JANQKH010000472.1 GCA_028281215.1 Phycisphaeraceae bacterium
TCAACGGCCCGTAACTGCCCACATAGTCGATGTAATCGTTGCCATCCAGATCGGTTACGATCGCGCCTTGGCCGGACTGTACGAAAACCGGGTCGCGTCCCACCGACTTGTAAGCCCGAACGGGCGAATTCACGCCGCCGGGCATCACGTTTTTCGCCCGCGCAAAGGCTGCGCGGGACCGATCATATCGGCCTGTTTCTGTGGGTTTTTGGGGGTCGGCGTCACTCATGAGGGGCGGTAGTGTATCAAAGGCCGTGTGAGGCGTCGCCCAATCATCGATGCCCAATCTCCGGTTTGTTCCACCGTCTAAGTGCATTACCGATTTTGGAACTCCGCGATTCACTGACCCGATAGACAGATAGATGTTGTGTGTCAGTGTTTGATGAGAAGATTGGCAGGGACCGCCGTTATAATTGGAATCTGTACAGTATGCAGACTATGGTTGATACGTTCGAGCCAAGGGAATGTTTATGACTTCACCGACCTCTGCCATCCAGTCCAACGAAGCCGACCAGAAGAAGTTTTTCACGGTGGAAGAAGCCAACCGCGCGCTGCCGTATGTCGCACGCGTGGTGCAGGACGTGTCCGACTGGTATGGTCGTGTGATGGACGCCCGCCATCGCCTTGAGATGCCGCGACCGGAAGATGACCCGCACGCCATCCGCGATGAATACGACGCCGGTTGGGACCGGCTCAATGATCTGATCGCCGAACTGCAACAGGTCGGCGTGGAACTCAAAGACTTTGAGAAAGGCTTGATCGATTTTCCCTGCATGCACGATGGGCGCGAAATCTGCCTGTGTTGGAAACTCGGTGAAGACCAGATCGTCGCCTGGCATGAAACCGACGCCGGTTTTGCCGGCCGACAGGACGTGGCGTCGTTGGATACCGTGGCGACCGCACCCGGCGATGACGACTGATCCCGCCGCTTGACCTATTTGCTCAACAAAATCACAGGGACGATCTGTCCCTGTGTTTTCTTTTGCCCTTATTACACGTATTGCGGTCAACGCATGATCAGGTGGCGTCCACCTCAATCTCCCAGCCTTTGCGGTAAGTCTTATGAATAAACCGGCTGGCTTCCGGCGCGTTTGTGGCCTTCAGCAGTTTCGGATCCCACTGAAGTTTCTTGCCCGCCCGGTGCGCCACCGCACCCAGCAGGTTGTGTTCGATCAGTTTGCCGGAGTAGTCAAAGTTGCACAGCGTGCTGGTCGGATCGTTCTTGCAGGCGTGAATCCATTCGTTGTAGTGGCCTTTTGACGGGGCGATCGGGTTGGCGATCTTGACGTCCACCTTCATCGGTTGGTTGTCCGGCGAATAGATGGACCGACGGCGATAGTCCGCCAGCAGTTTGCCTTCCTCGCCGACGAACAACACACCAATGCCGTATTTGCTCACGTCGATGCCCAATAGTTGGTTCGGCTTGGCGTGACCGTCGTACCAGCGAACTTTGCACGCCTGTTCGTGCGGTCCATCGCCGCGCTTCGGATGCTCCCACGTTACGGTCAGCTTCGTTGGATAAATCTGCGGATGAGCCGGCGGGGCGTCAGCCTCGGCTGTGTTCGGATCACGCAACGCCAGCGCCCAGAACGGCAAATCAATCAGGTGGCTGCCCATGTCGCCCAGAATCCCATTGCCGAAATGCCAGTAGCGATTCCACGTCAGGTTGCCCGGCATCAGTCCTTTCTGATACGCGCGCTGCGGCGATGGGCCGAGCCAAAGGTCCCACTTGAGCCACTCCGGCACGGGCGCCGAACCGCTGGGCACCGGCCCTTGATTGCTCCTGCGATTGCACCACACATGTGCTTCGGTCACGTTGCCGATCGCGCCGCTTTGCACCAGTTCCACGACCCGCCGGTAGTTGTCCGTCGCGTGAATTTGCGTACCCATCTGTGTGGCAATCTTCTTCTTCCGCGCCAGGTAATGCAGTTGCATCTGCCGCGCTTCCCACACCGTGTGCGCCAACGGCTTTTCACAGTACACATGCATGCCGTGCCGCATCGCACGAATCGCCGCGGGCGCGTGTGTCATGTCCGTCGTGCTGATGACCACCGCATCGCATTTTTGTGTGTCGATCAGTTTGCGAAAGTCATGAAATGCGGCCGCTTTGCTGTGTTGCGATTTCGCCTTGCCCAACGCGCGGTCATCCACGTCACACAGGGCGACAATGTTTTCCGAACGCACACCGCCCATATTCGCCCGGCCGCGACCACCCGTGCCGATGATGGCGATGTCCAGTTTCTCGTTGGCCGAGTCTGATGCCGCCGGAGCCCGCCCGCTGAGATAACCGATGCCGGCCGCCACCGCGCTGGCATTGACCGATTGTTGAATAAACTTTCGACGTGTGGTTTGCTGCGGCATGGAACGCTCCTGATTATGTGAAGGGCGCATGATAACCCAATCGTGTGAATCTCCAATTGTGCTGCGCCGCACGGCCTCCGGATCGACTAGGATATTCGGCTCATTCGATGCATCGGAGTGCATGCTCGTGGTCCTCCAGGTTGAGAATCTGATCAAACGCTACCGTTCGCCGGAAGGCGAGACGCATACCGTGATCGACGTGCCGGCGTTCGCCATGCAACCCGGCGAACAGATCGCCCTGCGCGGTGAAAGCGGTTCGGGCAAAACAACCTTGCTCAATCTCATCGCCGGTATCCTCGCCCCCGACGAAGGCGCGATTCAGGTTGACGGCCAGTGGATGACCGGGCGTTCCGAAGCCGCCCGCGATCAACTGCGTGCTGAACGCATCGGCTACATCTTTCAAACGTTCAATCTGCTGCACGGCTACTCCGCACTGGAAAACGTGGAACTGGCGATGCGGTTCGGTGTCGGGCTGGATCGTGATCATGCCAAAAGCCTGCTTGAACGTGTCGGTCTGGCGGACCGCGTGCGCTATCGGCCGTCGCAACTCTCGGTCGGCCAGCAACAACGTGTCGCCGTCGCCCGCGCGCTGGCGAATCGACCAAGCCTGGTACTCGCCGACGAACCGACCGGCAACCTCGACACACGCCGCGCCGCCGACGCCATGGCGATCATCCGCGATGTCTGCCGCGAGAACAATGCGGCGCTGTTGCTGGTCAGCCACGACCAACGCATGCTGGACCAGTTTGGCCGCGTCGTGGATTTGTCGCAGATCAACCGCGCCGCCGAGTCTGGGGACGTCAAATCTGTCGTTGGCGAACCTGCTGCAACCGGAGGTGGCGCATGATCCAACCCAGCGCCATCGCCGGCGTGTTGCTCATGGTGCGGCGAAGCCTGCGGCAGCACGCACTGTCGTCGACGGTCACGATTCTCTCGGTCGCGCTGGCGACAGGGTTGCTCATGTCGGTCTTCAGCATTCGCAAACAGACGCACGATGCGTTCACCAGCGCGTCGACCGGCTTCGATGCCGTGCTCGGTGCGCGGGGCAGCAAACTGCAACTCGTGCTCAACAGTGTGTTTCATCTGGAAACCTCGCCGGGCAACATTCCGTGGTCCAGTTATCAGGCGATCAAGAAAGACCCGCGCGTCAGGCACGCCATTCCCTACGCCGTCGGTGATAACTTCAAAGGCTTCCGCATGGTCGGCACGACGACCGACTTCTTTGATCTGGTCAAACTTGCCGATGACAAGAAACTCGAATTTGCCGTCGGTGAACGATTCAAACCGGACTACTTCGAGGCCGTGCTCGGCAGCATCGTGGCGGATCAAACCGGGCTCGGCCGCGATGACCTGTTCAACAGCTACCACGGCATGACCTTTGACGAAAGCGCCAAGCACGCCTCGGAGTTCCGCGTGGTCGGCATCCTTGAGCCAACCGGCACGCCGCTCGATCGCGTGATCTGGATCCCGATCGAGGGCTATTACTACATGGATGGTCACGCGCCGGTAAACAAGCAGACCGGCCGTGTGATGAAATTCGACACCGAAAATCCCATCCCCGACGAATACAAAGAAGTCAGCGCGGTGATGCTGATCCTCAAACGCCCGGGATTGGGCCAGTCGCTCGACACGCAGTTCAACCGCCAAGGCAAGGTGCGAACACTGGCATGGCCGATCGGCACGGTGATGGCGGAACTGTTCAACAAGATCGCCTGGGCGAACAAGGTGCTGGAAATGGTCGGCTACCTGGTGATGATCGTCGCCGGTGCATCGATTCTGGCGAGCATCTACAACACGATGAACGAACGGCGGCGCGAGTTCGCCATCCTCCGGGCGCTGGGCGCCCGCCGGGGCACGGTTTTCTCTGCCATCATCTGCGAGTCCACGGCAATTGCCCTGTTGGGCACGCTGGTGGGTTACGTGGTTTACTTCGTGACCATCACCATCGCCGCCGACTTCATCCGCCTTAAAGCCGGCGTCGTCCTCGACCCCTGGAAGATGCACGATGTTCTTTGGTGGACGCCGATCGGTATGATGGCGCTTGGCGCCTTGACCGGTATCGTGCCGGCCCTGAAAGCCTACGCCACCGATGTGGCGACCAACCTCATTCCCGCTTCGTAATTCTGGAGTTCGACAATGTGTGTGATTCGATCCCTGACGGTTCTGCTGGCGGTGTGTTGGTTCATCGGTCTCGTCGGTTGCGGCGATGATCATGGTCACAGCGATCACGGTCATAAAGACCATGGCCATAAAGATCACGGTCACAAAGATCACGCCCACAAGCACGAAGCCAAGTATGGCGGCGCCCTGGTCGGACTCGGCGACCACAAAGCCCATCTTGAGTTCGTCATCGACGCAGACCAGAAGAAGTTCTTCATGTACATCTGGGACGGCGAAGTCGAGCATCCCATTCGGATTAAAGCCGAGAATGTAGCCGTCAAGATCAAAGACGGTCCAACGCTTACGCTCGATGCACAAGCGAATGAAAACACCGGCGAAAAGGTCGGCGATTCCTCGACGTTCGCCTGTGATCTGGCGGATCTCAAAGGCATGACGAAGTTCGACGCTGAGTTGCCCGACATCACCATTCGCGATGAAACACACAAAGACGTCCATTTCAATTACCCACGCGGCGCCGAAGAGTGAGCTGCGCCTTTTCGCACGCCACACGAAATCATTGCGGAGACCAACGTCATGCCCATCACCCAATCCGTCGACGTTGACGCGCCCATCGAACTGGTCTGGAAGTGGGGCACCGATCCCGAACGGCTCAAGCAGTGGATCCCCGAATTGGTCAGCGACGAGGTCATCGAAGAGAAACCCGGCCACGTCGGCACGCGATTCAAACAGGTCTGGCTCGAACGCGGCAGGGAAATGGAGATGGAAGGTGTCGTCCGCCAATGGGATGAAAACCGATTCATCAGCATCGACCTCGAATGCAGCCTGTTCGCCATGACGCTCGAAAATACGTTCGAGCAGGTCGGCGGAAAAGTGCGTATGACGCAAACTTCCGACGTGCAATACAAAGGCTGTTTCAAACTCGTTGGTCTCCTGACCGGTTGGTTGATGAACAAGAAGATGAAAGAACAGGTGTCTGAACAGTTCACCAGATTGAAACAACTGTGCGAAGCCGAAGCACGGGGCGAAACTTCAACCGCGCCATCCGCCACGCCACCTGCCGATGAAGCCGATGCCTGAAACCTTCATCAGCGAAGCGATCGAACCCGTCGCCGGTTCCTTCCAGCCGGCGCGACATGCCGGTGAACCCGCCTTGCCCATGCAGTTCTGCTGGCGTGACCAGACCTTTGACATCGCGGAAGTTCTCGACGTGTGGAAAGAGTCCAGCGCCAAGTACGGCGAAACCGAACGCTACCTTCGTAAACATTGGTATGAAATCCGCACCGTCTGCGGGCGAATCATGAAAATCTACTTCGAGCGACAGGCCCGGTCTTCCGCCTCCCGGAAGCAGCGATGGTGGCTCTACACCATCGATTCAGGCTCAGGCGCCTGACTCAAAACCCAAACTGCGCGCCGATGCGAATGAACGGCTCGCTATCCACGTCCTGCACGGTGTTCGTATCGCGCACATCCCAACCGAACTCAAACGACTGGTCAAACGCGTAGCCCACCGCGACCGTGATCTTGCCGTGTTCGCAAGGCGTGATGACCACGCCCCCTTCGATCCGCCGCTGTTGAAAGAAGATGCGATCGTTGTCGTTGTCGCCCTGAATGTGAAATCCGCGGTAGCGATTCTGAAACCGTGCGAACAGCGTGGCCATGTCGCACAACTCATACGACACCGTCGCATTCAACGTCAGCGGGAACCAGTAGTTCGCTTCAACCGTCCACTTGTCCGCCGGTTTCCAGATCAGCAGGTTGTACGGAAACCCGACACCGTAGGTGAACGTGTCGCTGAGCCGGCGGGTGTAGAGAAACGAAGGCAGCGGAATGTCAGGCAGGAACGAACGGTTGCCGTCGTAGTTGAACACCAATTGAAGTGACGAGCTGTCATCGATCTGCTTGGTGAGAATCACATCCGCCATCAGGAAATACGCACGCGGATCGCCGAACGCCGCGTCGCCTGCGTAACCCACCCCGAACGTACCCGACAAGTTCCACTCGCCGTCGCAGCACTCGCCGAAGTCATAGCCGACGCCCACCCGCGCATCGGTCAGTCGTTGTGGCAGCAGGGGGTCGGTCGTGCCGATGTCCAGGTGCAACAACTCGTAACCGAAGTTCAACGTCCGCTCGTCCGCCACATGGATCCGCGTGCGGCCGGCCGATTCGTACAACTTCAAGTCGAACGAATCATTCGCCGCCGAATCCGTGTTGCCGTCGGCGAAGATGAACGCGTCGAAACGCAACTCCAACTTCTGGTCCTGCTGCCAGGGTTGCAGCATCAACGCCGGCCCGGTCTGCGCTTGCAGCGCCGAGCCAGTCACCACCATGAAACACACCATGAAACAGATTTGACGCATGAGTTCATCCTTGAGGTTGAAGGAGGCCGAACTGCGTGCAATCGCAAGCAGCCGGTCCGTGTGGCTTCTTATCTAGTCGGCCGCTTCCAGTTCCTTGATCATTTTTCGGTTCGCACGGCGGTCCGCGGCCGTCATCCGATCGATGATCAGCACGCCGTCCAGGTGATCCGTTTCGTGCTGCCAGATTCGGGCCGGCAACTGGTCGCTGGTCAGCGAGACGGTTTCGCCGTCCAGGTTCATCGCGGTGATGGTGATCGCCTTTGGCCGACGAATCTCCGCCTTGATCTGCGGCAGGCTCAGGCAACCTTCCTCATAATCCTCCACCTCCCGGCTCGGCTTCGACAGCACCGGATTGATGAACACCATGTCATCCGCCGGTTCGCCGGTCGCGTTCGCCACGAACATCCGCCACGCCAGCCCCACCTGCGGCGCCGCCAGCCCCACGCCGGGCGCCTCGTGCATCAACTGAAGCATCCGCAGTCCCACTTCGCGCACCTCATCCGTCACCGCCTCCACCGGCTGTGCCTTCTGCCGCAGCACCGGATGCGGGTAATTGACGATGCGTAACTTGTTCACTTGCACGGACATGGGCGAATCCTACGGGGCCGATCACAGGGTGACAACCAGAGCCCAATCCGCCACGCCTGCTTCCGGATGGGCAATTGAACCCTGACAGCCTGACGCCTACCCCCTCAGGCGCCAAATTGCTTTTAACTCATTGGCAAAAAAGTGATTACAAATGTCATCAGGGTTTTCCC
>JANQKH010000489.1 GCA_028281215.1 Phycisphaeraceae bacterium
GTACCCTACCACACCAACGCCGAGTGGCGCATCGTCATGCCCGACGCGCCGGTCTGTTTCCGACCTCCCCCAAAACCAAACCCCAACCCACCCACACCACCGGCCCCACCACAGCCGGTCATCCCCCCACCGCCTCAGCCGAAGAAGGTGCCGAACGATGACATTGATTGATCGTTGAACGGATACAGCGATCGATTATGAATCCGAGACGATCGCATACGAGTTCGTCACACCCGCAATGAATCCCCCATTCAACCGTTTGGCAAATGTGGGACTACAATAAACCGTCATTCCACTGGAAGGAACGTGCATGATTCGTCGATTGATTGCTGGATTCAGTTTAATCCTTCTCGCGACGATGCTGATTGGTTGGCCCGCGCTCGCTGCGGATAAAACAACCCAATCAGACAAAGCGGGCAAGTCCACCGCGCGTGACGCGGCGACCAAAGCGCAGATCGCCAAGGACAAGGAAGCTTTGCACGGCATTCAGAATCTGATCGGTCTCTGGCGTCGCGGCGGGGCGATCGCCGCACCCGGCAGTGGGTTGAATTCCTGGTCCGAAGACGCCGACTGGTACTGGGAGTTTGAAGACGGCCGTGCGGCCATCGTCTTTGAAGCCGACGAAGGCAAACTCTACGTCGAAGGGCAAATCCTGCCCGGCAAGAAAAAAGACACGTTCGTCCTCACCGCCATCCAACCCGGCGGCAAGGTCAAGGAAACGTTTACGGGCAAAGTGGTCGGCGAAGGCAAAACCGCACGCCTGGTGTTCAACGCCGACAAGGAATTGAAAGGCCGACCCGCACAGATTCAGATGTATACCGTCGCCCGCGGCAAACGCCTGGTCATCGTCTACAACCGCAAAGTCGGCACCTCCTCTTACGCCCGCATGGCGCAACTGGGCTACACACGCAAAGGCTCCGGCTTCGCCTCGGCGGCCGGACCGCTGCGCGAATGCGTCGTCACAGGCGGGGAAGGCGACCGCGCCGTCACCTATAAAGGCAAAACCTACTATGTCTGCTGTCGCGGCTGCCTGATCGAATTTCAGGAAGACCCCGACGGCACCATGAAAGAATTCTTCGCCCGCAAGGAAAAAGAACGCAAGGAACGCGAAGCGGAGGACCGATAGCACCGACATTCAAATCTGCCGATGAGAACACAACAAACTATCGGGTGACATGGACGACCTGGTGAACCTAGCCGACCAAAGTCGGCCGTCCGGCGTACCAAGCACGGTCGAACAAGGCAAACAGGGCGCGTCGGCGGCGATCGGCATCGCTTCTTCAACTCCGTTCGACCACGCGCAACCCGCAGCCCCTTTCCTTGTCCATCAAATCCTTTAGAATGGGACCACCGGCATCGAAGCGAGTTCACGTTGCCTCACACTGGTTCGTCATCGTCGCAGTCCGAACCGTCCAAGCCTGCCCCCACGTCGGAGAACGACATTCAGCCCGGCTCGGCGTCGATATCGGTGTCTCGTTCCAGTTCGCGGCGCAAGGGTAAATCCAACGTCCTCAAGCCCGATTCGCTCGAGCCGCCGTCAAAATCGAAAGACCTCAACGAACGCATTCGCGCATTCAAACGCAACGTCGCCAAACTGCATAAGGCGCATGAGAGCATGGTCGCACGCGCGGCCGAGCTCGACCAGCGCGAACGCCAACTGCTCGACCGTGAAGCCGCCCTGCTGGCACAGGTCGCCGAGGCAGCAGACATCACCCCGCCACCCGCCGCCGACCGTGAGCGGGTTGATACACATGACGCCGAGCTTGAATCGCTCCGCGCCGAACTGGCGCAACACGAAGCCACACTGGATCAGCGCGCCCACGGTTTGGACCAGCGCGAAGAAGCACTCGATGAGCGTGAAGAATCGCTTGGTCAACGCGAAGATGGAATTGATCAGCGCGAACAAGCGATCAATCAGCGAAGCGAACAGCTCGATGCCCGTGAGGCCGAGTTGGCGTCCGCCGCGCCAACCACATCCCAAAGCGCCGAGTACACGGACCTCGAATCGTGGCGGGCGGAGTTAGCACAACAGGCCAACGACCTCGAGCAACGTCAGGCTGCTTTGGAATCGCTCGCCCAATCGCTGCAACCCGACCTCGACAAGTTGGAAGCAGAACGCAAAGCCTTTCGCGCCGAGCACGGCCGCGCCAAGGGCGCTTTGACCCGGCGCGAAAACAAAATCGAAGCCGAGGAACAACAACTCGATGAACGTGAAGGCGAACTGTTGGCCGTCCGCGAGGAACTGGATCAACATCAAAACGAACTGGATGAACAATCGAATGCGATGAACGACCGCGAACAGGCGTTGCAGGCACGTAGCGCTCTGATCGAACAACAGGTCGCGGATCTCGAACGCCGCACCGCCGACCTGCTCAACTTTGAATCCTTGCTGGATCAGCGCGAACAGGACCTGCTCCTGCGTGACAACATGCTGAATCAGTTGGCTGACACACTGGATGCGCGCAAAGATCAACTGCAAAACACACGGCAGCGCCTCGAACTGCGCAAAGCGCGCGTGTCGTACCTGCGGCGCCAACTCGATCGCGTCTCAAGACGCCTGCGCGGCAAACGCCGACGCTTCAAACCCGGCAAGTCGTCAACGCTATCCATTGGACCCGACGACAATGAAGAACGACACGACTCGGCATCACCCGCGCCGCCGAATTCGGAACCGATTCAATCGAACGCCGCAATACAACAAATGGCCGCGCCGAGTAACGCTCCAACGATCGCCGACGCCACAGAGCAACTCGACGACGATGACCGCGAATCCGATCCATTGACGCCGCGCGAACGACAGGCGCTGATCGTCACTACGATTATCGCCGCCCTGCTCGGTGCGATCGGCGTGACCAGTTACCTGCTCGCCGGGGCGATGACGCATCCCACCTGGCGGGCGACTCTCATCGTCCGATCGGACGCGCTGCCGAACCGGTCCGCCCTGACCGGCGATGAAATCACCCATGCGATGAACTACCTGACCACGCGCGGTTACCAACCAGCGTCCGACGCAGCCGGATTTGCCCGCCTGCTGGATGAAAAAATGACGGCCACCCGCACGGAACAAGGTACGGTTCTTGCATTCGATCACCAGAACGCGGAGTTGGCGCGGGTCACCCTTCAGGGGTTGCAACACGCCATCCAACAACACCGCGGCGGGCCGGCGATGATCGTCTCCGCGGCCGCGACCCACCCCGACCCGCACGACGACCCGCAATGGCGTATCACCTACGTGTTGATGGCGCTGGGCACATTGATCGCGTTGGCGGTGTTTATCGTCACACGACAGTTGTCGCGCGGGAGGGGAAGCGGGGAGTGATGGAGCGATGAACTGGTGGGACGAGCGTCTCGACCGTCGCTGAGGAAGAAGACAGGCGAGACGCCTGTCCCACCGGGGAAGTAAGTCATTTCGATCCAGGCCTGGACATTCACACCGACGGCGATTGTTTCGCTTTGTGGCGTTTGACGGATTCGTCTGCGAACCAGCAGGCCGCACAATGCGATGCGTCATCGGGCGACGCCTCGAGGGGCGGGATCTCCGCAACGCATTTGCGCATCACGCGCGCGGTTTCGCCGTGCTCGGAAATCGACACCGTGTCACCCGAGTTGCCGGACGATACCGCCTCTTCCGCCAGTTCGCGCGCCAGGTGACAGCGCGGGTGAAACGTGCAGCCGGTCGGCGGGTTAATCGGTGAAGGTACTTCGCCCGGCATAACAATGCGGTTGTGACTGCGCACCGGTTCCGGATGCGGCGCAGCGCTGAGCAGCGCCTGCGTGTACGGATGCCGTGGCTCATCGTACAACGCGTCGCGTCCGGCCAACTCGACGATGCGGCCGAGGTACATCACCGCCACGCGATCACAAAAGTGTTCCACCACCGCCAGGTTGTGCGCGATGAATAAGTACGACAGCCCCAGGTCCTTTTGAAGATCGCTGAGCAGATTAAGAATCTGCGATTGGATCGACACGTCCAGTGCGCTGACCGGTTCGTCGCAGACGATGAACTTCGGCTCCAACGCGAGCGCGCGGGCGATGCCGATGCGTTGGCGCTGGCCGCCGGAGAATTCATGCGGGTAACGCTGGGCGTATTCCGGCTCGAGCCCGACACGTTTGAGCAGGTCGCCGACGCGGGCGGTGAGCGCGTCACCGGTCGCCAGGCCGTGCACCTGAATCGGTTCACCGATGATGCGACCGACGGTCATGCGCGGGTTCAATGACCCGACGGGATCCTGAAAGATGATCT
>JANQKH010000490.1 GCA_028281215.1 Phycisphaeraceae bacterium
AGCGACAAACCAGATGTCACGGTGACCTGTCAAATGGCCCTGCATGATGGAAAGCTCGGTTCTTTCATCGTCGATTTCAAGGCTGCAATCCAATCGTCCGGGAGGGGCCGTCTCAGCCGCGGCGATTTACATAAACCCATGAATTCATCAATAGTTGCGACCGAACCCCTGAATCCGGGACATGCCGAACCTCCACCATGAACCAACCTTCGATCATTAAAACGCGTGGCCGTGCCGAATGGTTCGTCAAATCCATATGAGAGTTGGCGTTACGATTCGCAGTTTCGGCAGGTCAACCGGTTGGAGTGGGTGTGATGCCGAGGCCGCAGGTAATTCAACCTCTGTCAGAACGTGGCCGAAACTAGACACGGTGGCTTCCGTTCTGACGAAACCCGATGGCGGTCGGTCACGTATGGGATAGGATGATTTCCATGACGCACCATGCAACGCGATGGCTGATACTCCTTCTGATTGGCGCAATGCCTTGGATTCAAGGCTGTGATAACTCGACCGCTGATCCATCCACCGACAGCGCCAAGGATGTGGGTGTGGAGCCGGAAAACCAGCGGCGGGTGGTCTCGCTGTCGCCGGCGCTGACCCGCATGATTGTCGACTTGGGCATGGGGAACACGCTTGTGGGCGTGGTGGACAATGACCCGGCCGCGCCGGCCGAGTTGAATGTGACATCCGTGGGCGCTTATCCGAATATCAACAGCGAAATCCTGATTTCACTGAAGCCAACGCACGTGGTGCTGATGGTCGGGGCAGAGGGCGTGCCGACCAATCTGGAAAGTCTTGCCGGCGCCAACGGCATAGAGTTGGTTCAGTTCAAGTATCCCAGCACCGTGTTGGATGTGTCCAAGATTCTGATGGGTGAGTTTTCCTCGACCGACACGGGTCTTGTCTCCGAGCAAAGCCTCGGTGGCGCGCTGGGCGATGAATTGCTTGCTTTCACACTTGGTACCGGCATGAATCAGACGCTTGGCGAGATCGCCAACGTGACGCACACTGTTCCCTACGACGAGAAACCTCGCGTGCTCGTGGTATTCAAAACCACGCCGCAGTTCATGGCGTCCGGTCCCGGCACGGTGTTGCACGATCTGCTGACGCAATACTGCCGTGCGGAAAACGCTGCGATACCCAATCTGAAACCACCAAAAAACATTGACGACTCCGCGCAATTCAAACAGGCGATGCAGGATCCAGCCAAAACCGTTGGCACCGCGCCTGTGTTTGACAAGGAACGCCTGCTGGAAGCAAATCCGGATGTCATTTTGCTGTTGCTGCCGGGCGAACCGCCGTTGAGCACCATTGATGATGACCCGCGATTGATGTCACTGCGCGGGCTGGACATTCCGGCCGTCAAGAACAACCGAATTATTCTCATTTCCGATCCGATGACCTTGCTGCCTTCCAGTTCATTGCCGAGTACCGCCCTGGCAATGTCTAAAGCGATTCACCCGCAGTTGGCTGAACAACTGGATCGTGCTGTCGCGGTGGAAGAAGACACCGACGACAAAGGCGACGCCACCAACAAATCCACCAATCATGCCGAGGCCAATGAGAAGAACAAGCAGGGCAAGGATGACAAGGAAATGAAGGACTTAAAGGAAAAAAAGAAAGACGAAAAAACGAATAACCCCACACCCGGCAATGACGCAGTTGATACCCCGACAGATGACGAGTGATTCAATCTGCGCTTAGGGCCAATAACTACTTAACGTCCGGCCTGCTCGCATCTCTATCTCTTGATTGAACGGGCAAACCGCCCGATGAAACACAAAGACGCACGCCCCGGGGAAAAGGAGGCGCACCAGTTGAAGACTGGCTGGTTTCATTCTGTGGTGACCCGCTTGGTCCTCACCCTGATCGTCGGCGGTACGCTGTTGGTTCTGGGTGTGGGTCTGCTTGAAGTGGAACGCGCTGAATCACTGTTGCGTTTGCAACTCGGCCAGCGCGTCTCCGTCGCGACGCGAAACCTCCAGTCCCTTCTCAACAACACGCTTGAATATCAAACGCGAGAAAAGGTCGAACAGTCCTTGCAGGCGGTTACGTCCGACTCCTACTTTCTCGCGGTCCGCGTGGTGGATGACGACGAAACCATTAGTGTCGGAGATTGGAACACCAACGCCTACACCGACGTGAACGTCTGGCGGATGCCCGACCACGGTTTCGGCTTCGACTTCAATGTCAACTGGAATCGGCTGACCATCGTCCAGGCGCCGTTCACGCTCAATGACAACCGCGTGCGGCTGGAGATTCTCGTCGACGGCGTGACCGCGTGGCGGGAGATGAAGAGCCAGGTTCTCAGCGAATTACGATTGCAGGCTATGTTGACCGGCGCGGTCCTGTTGTTCGGGCTTTTTCTACTTCGGCGATGGTTCACACGTCCGCTGTCGGTCATCGTCGGCTTGATCCGCGCTGGTGCGCCACCTCAATCTTTCATCGAAGCGTCGAGACATTCCCCGGGCGAGTTCAATCACCTGGCACGCTCGATCGGGACAATGATCAACGACCTGAGCGACACCGCTGAGGCGCTCAAGCAGAGAGAAAAAGCCTTCAGCGAGTTATATCACTTCGCGCCTGCGGCCATGCTGTCGGTTGTGCCGTCAGGGACGATTGTCAATGCCAACCGCCGCGCCGCAGCCCTGTTTGGACTGGGCAACGAGGACGATGTCGTGGGGCAGGCCATTCAATCGCTGATTGACCCCGGTAGCCGGGCAGCGTTGGAACAGTCGATGCATCGCCTGTTGTTCGACAACGAGTCACACTGTGAATTGCAGTTGGCGTTGAAGGATCGTGTGGCCGACATCTCGGTTGACCTGCTCGCTGTGCGCGAGGACGACGGTTCGTTGGATCGCATTCGCCTGGCGTTGATTGATGTCAGTCAACTCAAGCAACTACAAAGGCAGTTGGCCAACAAGGGTCGGATTCTGAATCTGGTTGTCGAGCACATGTCCGATGCGATTCTCCTCGTAAACGAAAAGGGGCGGGTCGTTGCTCACAACCAGAAACTGCTTTCGATTCTTCGGCTCCGGTCGGAGTCAATTGTCGGCCAGTGGTACGACCCGGAACACTTCTGGGATGAATTGAACATTGAGAATCATGACCTGTTCGCGCGCCAGATCGTTCAGATTCACAACGATCATCATCGGCCCGCCGCGGAGCGGTTTATCGATCATGCGCAGAATGCCTTGCTGTTCAACAGTGTTCCGGTTCACGATGACGACGGTCAATACTTCGGGCGCCTGTGGGTGGTTCAGGACATGACTCTGCAGGACCAGCATGAACGATTGATTCAGCTACAGAACGACCAGTTGCGCGCGATCAGACGGCTCGGTCATGACCTGGTTGAAGTGCGCAGTTTGGATGAACTCGCGCAGCGCACTGTGCAGATGTTGTACGACTTGCTGGGTGTGGAGATGATTGGCATCGCTTTGCGCGGCGATGACCTGAAACGGCGCAGCAAGCAGATTTTTGACCTCGGCAAAGCCACGCTGCCGGCCGACACCAGCCGTGAGTTGGCCGACGTGATTGAATCATCGTTTATGCGGCACGTGCTTTCGGGGCGCGAGGCAATGTATTGGTCGGATTTGCCAGAGGATCAGACATGGAGCGAGGCCTTCGCCAACGCCGGTGCGACTTCCGTGGCCGCGATTCCACTGCGCGGCAGTATCGACAACCTCGGCATGTTTTGGATGGGGCGGCGCGCGGGTGAACGACTTGAACCCCATCATCTGTACTTGCTCGAAACACTCGTCCCCACATTGGCGGCACGATTCGAGTTGGCCATCGAACATGAACGACTCCAGCAACTGGAACTTTCCGACACGGTTACGGATCTGCCCAACCGGATTCAGTTCGAGTTTCAGATCAGACAGATCACCACGCATCAACAATGGGCGGCCCTGATCGTCAGTATTGACCAACTGCGCCGGTGGAACGAACTGATCGGGCACACGAAGGTCAATCAGTTGCTGGCCCGCGTCGCCGGTGAACTACAAGCGGAGGTGCGCCGTTCCTGTTTCCTGGCGCGCATCGATGGCAAATCGTTCGCTGTACTCTGCCCGAACCTGACCAAGCCCATCGCTCTCGCGATGGCAGAGCGTATCCTCCGCATGTTCAATCGGCTTTCCGCTGAGTTGGAACACGCCACTCCTTTGACCGCCAGCATTGGTGTGGCGGTGTCGCCCGTTGACGGTGTCGACGGCCAGCGCGTTGTTTCGGTGGCGGAAGACCGCGCCAGCATTGCCCGCCGGCTCGGCGGTAATCAGATCGTAGTCGACAGTGCTGTCTCTAAGGCGGGTTGACCGTCCCTCTCTTGCCACACTTGGTGTTGTCTTCACGCAACATCCTTTACAACCGGTAAGGTGGCGATCGCCAATGATCGGTGCTCCGGCAACGGGCCGTTTCCACTCTAAGCCATTGAAAAAACAGGGTTTGTATCACTCCGGCGTTGTGCTGCTGTTCGCAACGAACACCGTCTGGCAAGGCCTTTGTGGTAATCTCTCCATCCTCAAGATCAAGGGAGAAGTACCACGATGGATGAAACTGCATTCCAAAAGAAACTGGCTGAACTGATGGGCGAGATTTCCACGCTTCCCAAAGCGGAACGGGAAAAACTCACTGCGCTGGCCAATGACACGCAGGAGCGGCACAAGAAACTGAAGAAAACGGTCAGTGACCTTCAGGAAAGCCTCGATTACCTGCGACTGTCAATCAAGTACCTTGTGTTTGACCTGGAAGCCACGCGCCGGGAGAACGCCTACCTGCGAAAGATGCTGGAACAGGACCGAGCCGGCGAAAACGAATCCGAAGGCGACTACGAAGCGCCCGGCGATTCCATCTGAATCAGCCCTCCCCAATCGAAACGTGCTTGCAAACGGACGAGTCCAACCCCTCGTCCGTTTGTTTTGCGCAGGAGCACGTGATCATCCATGCAGCCAAACCATTCGATCCCCGCTATGATTGCCCGTTGCATTGGCCGATGGAAAAGATAACACGAGGTAACGTATGAACCGTCCGAATAACGATCAGGGTCTTCCATCTATTTTCGCTTCCGCGCCTGCGGCACCACCAGCCCAATCGCCGGCGAATTCCATTCCCGGCTATCCGGCGATGCCGTTTCAGCCTGACATGAACTGGCCGAATCCGCAGTCGGCCGGTCCGCCTATGCAGCGGTACCGTGAGATGACCATCGACGAGATGTTGCTTGAAAACCGGGTGGTCTTCCTCGTCGGTGAAATCAACTACAGCACCGCGACCGGCGTAATCATGCGTCTGCTCCATCTGCAAAACCAGAAAAAAGACGCGGACATCAACCTTTACATCAACAGCCACGGCGGCAGCGTCGACGACACCCTGGCGATCTATGACACTATCCGTTTTCTCGGCTGCGACGTGTCCACCTATTGCATCGGCCGCGCCCAAAGCGGCGCGGCGATTGTGCTTGCCGCGGGGAGCAAAGGCAAACGCTACATCCTTCCGCACGCGCGTGTCATGATTCACCAGCCTTACGGCGGTGTCACCGGTCAGACGACTGATATTCAAATCCAAGCCGAGGAAATTCTCCGCGCCAAGGAACAGTTGAACACGATCCTCTCGAACGCGACCGGCAAGCCCATCGAACAGGTGACCGAGGACTCTGAGCGCGACCGATATTTCTCTGCCCAGGAGGCAAAGGATTACGGCATCGTTGACGATGTGCTTGGGCTCGACGGTGAAACGCAGAAAGACTCAAAAGAAAAGAAAAAGTAGCCCGTTTCCGACTATCGTTTGGTCACACCGCAAGCATTGCACAATTCGAGCGCAGTCGGCCGATAAATGGTCCATGCTCCGCGCCGGACATCTGCTTCAACTCGTCGTCATCGGTATGCTCGGTTTTGCTGTGATCGTAGTTCATTCGGCAGGGATGGATGTATCCGGTCAAGCCGGCGCGGATGGGTCGGCATTTGAAACCAAATATATTGTTCACGCTGTCATGGCCGTGATCTTCATGTGGTTCGCAAGCCGCATCAACCTGCGGCAAGCCATGCAGGTGCGCTGGTATCGCAATCCGATTCACTGGTTGCTGCTGATTTCCCTGCTGCTGGTGGGTCTGGCGATGACGCCGGTTGGCCTTGACATCAACGGTGCCCGCCGATGGCTCCGCATTGGCGCGGGTTCGCTGACGACCAACTTTCAGCCCAGTGAAATGACCAAATGGCTCGCTGTGCTGTTCATCGCCTGGTGGTGCGCCCGGCATCATCAACGCATGGCTCAGTTTCGCTGGTTGCTGGTGCTCGCGGGCATCATCGGTGCGGCGTGCGCGGTGATTGTGATTCAGGATCTGGGCACGGCTGCGTTGATCGCCGGGGTGGCCGGTGTCATGATCGTTGCGGGCGGCGCACGAATCCGGCATCTACTGGCGTTTGTTCCACCGGTCGGCGCGGCCTTGTTTTTCGCCATCAATCAAAGCCCGTATCGATTACAACGGCTCACCACCTTTCTCGACCCCTGGCAAGATCCACAGGGAGCCGGCTTTCAAATCACCCGTTCAATTGCCGCATTCGCCGACGGCGGACTGACCGGCAACGGTTTTGGCAACGGCGTGGCACGCTTTGATCACGTGCCCATCGCTCAATCCGACATGCTCTTTGCCATCATCTGCAACGACATGGGCATTATGGGGGCCGTGCTCGTTGTCGCGATGTTCCTGGCGATTCTTTGGCTGGGTATGTCCATCGTGCGTGACTGCAAGGACTTGTTCAGCCGACTCGTCGGTCTGGGCATCATCACCACCATCTGCCTCCAGGCCTTGATCAACATGGCGGTGGTCACCGGCCTGGCGCCGACCAAAGGCATTGCACTGCCCTTGCTCAGCGCTGGCGGGACCGGTTGGGTGCTCACTGCGATGGCGGTCGGACTGCTCGCCTCCTTCGACACCGCCAATGAGATCGATGAACTGTCCGAACCCATAGACGTTGGCCTCCGCCACGGTGAGGTCAACATCGCCGCCTCTTAGTTCACCGGTTGCCAAACGCACCATCTTGTTTCTCGGACCTAGATCGTCCAAGTGATCACGTCGATCTAATTAGGAGAAAACCCCACGTCGAGTTTTGCAGGGTGGGAGGCAAAAGGGAGAGAGCAGATGAATCGCAAGGCGATAACGTACAGCATGATCGGGGCTCTATTCGCCGTCGGTGGTTTCGCACTGCTGACGCAAAAGCAGCCCGACGCGGTCTCCGGCGATGAAAAGGCCAAGTCCTATCGTGACGTCAAGATGGTCGAAATGATCGCGTGCGGTGGTCGTGAAGTATTCATCTTTGAAATCCCCGAGTCACCCGACGATGTGAACCCAGCGAAGCCTCAAGAACCAAAGAAAGTATGGAAGTGGACGGCCGCGAAGGCCGTAGGCCTACCCGATCGTTTACGCGGCAATTTCGCGGTGACCAATGAATGCAAACCCGTGGACGGCGGCCGCCGGTTCTTCATCACCGCCAAAGAAGGCGGCGTCGCGCTGGTCAACCGATCCACCCGCCGCGTGGAGTGGTACACCAAACTGCACACGCGTCCCTATTCGGCTGACATCCTTCCAGGCAATCGGATTGTGGTCGTCGGCGGTAAACATCAGAAGGACGGCATCATTGCCATCTATGATCGCTTCAACACTGGTGATCCGCTTTGGAAAGAAATCCTGCCGCATGGGCATGCCGTCTATTGGGACAACGAGCGCAAAACAGTTTGGGCGCTGGGATGGGATGAGATTCACGCGTACAAACTTGAGAATTGGGAGTCACGTCAACCGAGTCTGAAGATCGCCAAGCGATATCAGGTGCCGGGCGACGGTTGTCATGATCTAGCGCCAATTCCCGGATCGCCGGATATGTTGGTTACGCTCCATCAAGGCGTGTGGATTTTTGATCGTGATCGGGGCGAACTCAAACGCCATCCCTTCATGGGTCACCTCGAACACGTCAAGTCCATCGGCTTCCACCCTAACACCAAAGAATTGGCCTACACGATGGCGCAGGAAGTCAATTGGTGGACGACCAAGGTTGAGTTCACGGGCAAACGTCGTGACATCACGCTGCCAACGGATCGGGTTTACAAAGTTCGCTGGAACGCGCAGGGCGATGGGCGGTCGGACTCCACGACGAAGCGCGATTGAATTCACTGGTTGCGTATAGGAAGAATCGGAATTCCCGATGTCTTGAAGGAACCGATGCCGATAAAATATCGGGATGCGGAATCGACTTGTCAACGATGTGACATTCGCACAAGTAACCGGCCAGTGGTTGGCGGTCGTTGCGGCAATGGCCTTGACTTCGACCGTCGAAGCTGACGTGAGTTTCCGCAATGATGTGATGCCGATTCTTTCCAAAGCCGGATGCAACGCGGGCACCTGTCACGGCAACTTCAACGGCAAAGGTGGTTTCAAACTTTCATTGCGCGGCGAACGTCCCGACGTCGATTTCAGTTCGCTGATTCGCGGCGAGAGTAACCGGCGACTCAACCTCTTCGACCCGCGCGAAAGTTTGATCTTGCAAAAGGCGACTGCCGCCGTGGCGCACGAAGGTGGCAAGCGTTTCGACGTCAACTCGCCGCATTACGAGACGCTCTACAACTGGATCAAGGAGGGCGGCCGCGAGGATGACGTCAATACGCCGCGGTTGAACGCA
>JANQKH010000507.1 GCA_028281215.1 Phycisphaeraceae bacterium
TTCGCTGGCGCGCGGGCAATGGTCGACCACCGTGCCGAACACCGAACTGGTCGGCGTCAACCGGCTCGACGGCACTTTGCTGTGGCGGCGGCGGCCTGACCAGATCGACAAAACGCTTTCCTCAGCGTTCATTCACTCGATTCCCGTCGGCGGCAAGGGCCAGGCGTTTGTCATGCTGCGACGCGAACAGAACTCCGGCTTCAGCGACGCCTACATCGCTTCGATCGACACACAAACTGGCAAGACGCGCTGGCGCCGACACGTTTCCAGTTCCTCACTGCAATACACGCAGCGCGCCTTGGCGCAACCACTGGTGGATCGCGGACGCGTTTTCGTGTCGGACAACCTCGGCGCGGTCGCATGCACTGACGGCCGCACCGGCGCGATGCTCTGGCTGCACCGCGTAACCAAACCGGTGCTCGCCGCCGTCCCCGCAACGCATCTGGCCAGCGGAAACGCCTGGCAAATCAGCCCGCCGATCCGCGTGGAAGCAGGACTTATCGTCGGCCCACATGAGCCGAACAAGGCCGCTGCCCTGCTCGACCCCGACACCGGTAAAAAGATTCGCGACCTGCGAGAGCAACCCTGGACGCAGGCCAAGTACCTCGTCGTCGCCGGCCGTGACGTACTGAGCATCGATCGTTATGTGACCTGTTTCGACGGCAAAACGTTGAAGGCCAAATGGAAGCGCGATCTGGGTCGTCTGGTTGAACCGAACGCCCGCGCAGCCGTGACCGCAAATCGCGTGATCATCCCCACCGACAGCAAACTGTTCACGCTGGACTTGGCGTCGGGAGAAGTGTTGTCCACGTCAGACACCAACACATCGGGAAACGTGTTGGCGTTGAACGGTCAGATTCTGATCGCCGACGGCTCGGCCATTCGCAGCTACATGATGTGGCCGGTGGCCTACAAGAACCTGCTGTCGCGCATTCGCCGCAACCCCACCGACCCGCAGCCGGGCCTTGCTCTGGCGCACGCGGCGTTGTGGTCCGGGCGAAACGATGAAGTGCTCGAAGGGCTGGACCACGTGGTGTCGGTGCTTCGTCGAAGGGCGTCGGAGCGGCCGGTGCACGTTCGGCCGGAAGCGGACACGGTGCACGCCGACGCGTTTCAACAGTTGCTCAAACTGGTTGAACCGGGCAACACGAAAAACCTTGAACTGCGCGGGCGCATGTTTGAACGCGTCGCCCGCGCCACGTCCACACCGTCCGATGAAGTGCAGTATCACCTCGCACTCGGGGCGTTTCACAGCGATGCTGAGTGGGAAGAGAATGACAAGTGGGACCACCTCACGACGACCGTGCAACACTATCAGACCATTCTCGAAAGCCCGTCGCTTTCGATGCAACTTTTTCCGCGGCGAACTGGTTGGCAGCGCGCGGGACTCGAAGCGCGACAACGACTGGCGAACCTGATCAAGAAACACGGACAGAAAGTGTACGCCGAGTTTGACCTTCGTGCGGCGGAGCGACTGGATCAGTTGTCCGCCAACGCTCACGCGAAACCGGAAGCATTCATCGAGTTGGCGCGGCAATAC
>JANQKH010000534.1 GCA_028281215.1 Phycisphaeraceae bacterium
CCCGGCGCCTTGGCCTTCCACGACAGCATTGAAAAATAATCCCATGCTGCACCCCGATTCAAATCCACGTGAGCCCCACTTATACCATCATCATTGTCGAGACTTAACGGGGCATGTCAAGCAAAATGTTTCCTGCTTCTTGCCGTCGCGGTTGGTGGGCGTTATGGCGTTGCCGCATTCCACATCGGTTTGAAGAACGTCAGGAACACCCATACGCCAACGATTGTGCCAACGAGGCTTAACCCGATGTAGATGATCGCGCTCCATTTGAGCACGGTGTTGAGCGTTTCGTCTTCCGATGACGAACCCCGCACAGGTCTTGGTTCAGGCCGGGGCGCGGGCGATGAGGATGAACCATCCAACAACGCCGCTTTCGCCCGGATGAATTCCTGTTCCGACAGCGTGCCCTGGTCCCTCAGGGTTTGAAGTTTTTCAATCTCGTCGGCAAGACTCATGGTGTACCCCGTGAATTTGAGAACGGCGAAAAACGAATGGCGTGGTACTTGCATTGTACCGGCAAGGGTGGTGGCGGCCAGAAAGAACGCGGGAATCACGAACGGCCATAGGATCACACCAGGTCACTCTATAATGCTCCGCTCGCCCCCATGAGACTTCACATGCATCATCCTCTGCTCAATCGTTCCACCAATCTGTTCGCCTCCGTTCTGGTGATCCCCCTGCTGTTGTTCGCCCTGCCCGCCGCGGCGCGCGACATTCCCGATCAACTGCCCGATCCGGACAACAAACCACCCAAAGCGACCGGCCCGGTGAAGGTTTACATTCTTTCCGGCCAATCGAACATGGTCGGCATGGGCGATATCAGCGGCGGCTCGTCGCGTTGGGGCGATCAGTTTCTTGATCCGGTCGTGTCGGTGTATGAAGGCAAGTATTCAGCGACTGCCGACTATGACAAGTCGAAACCGATCAAGTCGGTCAAACTGGAAAAGTTCGGCGGCGTTCGGCCGACGCCTTACCCCGGCGGCGGCGTGCACGTCACGCGCGGGTTTGTGCGCATGCCGAAGACCGGCGTTTACCGGTTCAAGCCCGGTTACGGCAACTCGACCTACAACATCATGGAAGTCGCCGGCAAGGAAGTGCATCGCCGAGAGCTCGGCAAAGACCCGCAATATACACCGATCAAACTGGAAGCCGGCAAAAAGGCGCCGTTCAAAATCACTTACCTCAACGAAGCCGCCAACGGGCTCGGCTGGGTACAGCGGCTGGACATCCCCGGCACACTTGAAACCGTTGTGAAAGAGAAGGGCCTGTTCCCGCACCTGATCGACAAGGCCGGCAACTGGACCGTCCGCAATGATGTGCATTACAAAGGCGTGGTCACCGCCGTCGGCAAGGGGCCCTTGACCGTCGGGTTGCAAGGCAACACCATCGGACCGGAACTTCAGTTTGGACACATCCTCGGCCACTACCACGACGAGCCGGTGATTGTGATCAAAAGTTCACAAGGCAACCGGAGCCTGGGTTGGGATTTTTTACCGCCCGGCAGCAAGCGTTTTACCTTTGAGGGTCGAACGTACGCCGGTTACAAGGACACGCCGGATTCATGGATCGAAGGTGAGCCGAAAAAGAAGGTGAACTGGTATGCGGGCAAGCAATACGATGAATGTTTTCAGGCAGTGCATGCGGTGTTGAAAAACATCGATAAGGAATTCCCGCAATACAAAGGCCGCGGCTACGAAATCGCCGGCTTCGCGTGGTGGCAGGGACACAAGGACGGCGGCAGCAAAGCGCACGCCACGCGTTACGAACAGAATCTCGTGCACTTCATCAAAACAGTGCGCAAGGAATTCAATGCGCCGAAAGCCAAATTCGTCATCGCCACCATCGGCTTCGGCGGCTGGGAGATGACCGGCAACCAACTCACCGTCGCCAATGCGCAACTCGCGGTGAGCGGCGAAAAAGGCAAGTACCCCGAATTCAAAGGCAACGTGCTCACGGTGGAAACCCGTAACTTCTGGCGCGACGTGGACGTCTCGCCGCGGAGCCAGGGCTTTCACTACAACCGCAACGCGGAAACGTACATGCTCGTCGGCGATGCACTGGGGCGCGGCATGGTCCGGCTGCACAATGGCAAATGAGTCAGTGCGAGCACTGAACATGCCGGTATTTGAAACGTCCAAACAGGCAGATTCATCCGCACCCATATACTTGCGAGGACTGCCATGACAAAGCGATTCCCCTCCGGCGCGCAATTGCTGGTACTTACCTTTGTCTTCTCGATCAACAGCGCCATGACACACGGGCAGCCGGCGGCACTGGCGCCGGACACGTCCAAACCCAAAACGCCGACCGCCAAAGGTCTCGTCGTTCATGAATGGGGCGTACTCGTCAAGGGCAACACCAAAACGCCGTTGCTGATGGCGCCCAACGAACTGATCACCGGCCTGCCAGAATTCGTCACGCTCCACGAGAATCAATACAAAACACGCAAGGTGTACCGACCTTGGAACAAACCGGTTATTCATTTCTATGGCCCTTCCAACATCGACATCCACGTGCAACTCATCACCGCAAAAGGCCGACCGACCGCATACTTTCCCAAGCCGGAACTGATCGAAGAAACTTTCTGGAGCATGGGTGACGGCACCATCGAAGCCGTGGGCATGACGTGGAAAGGCAAACTCACAACCGACGCACCCAAAACCCTGCCGACCGTCAACGAAAAACACTGGTGGCAAACCGCACGCACCATTCCCGGCCTCTATTTCCAACAGGAAAAACAAAGCGAACGCTTCATCTTCTACGAAGGCACCGCCCATCAGGCGGCAACGATCATCGGCATGGTCAAGGACGACACCCTCACCCTCATCAACAACGATGAAGCGAAGAGCGGCCGCGTGTTGCTCATCATCGCGGACAACGGCAAACGCTACCTGCACACCGTTGAATCCATCGAAGGACGGACCGGCATCGAACTGAGTCGCAAGCAACTGATGAATAAGCCGACGGATGAGAAGGCGATACTTGACGCCTGCCGCGCCCAGTGGCGCGCGTTCGGGATGACCGCCGACGAAGCCGCCGCCATCACGGACATCTGGAAGGACGACCTGTTGCAGGACACCGGTTTCCTCATGATTTCACGCATGCCACCCAGGCATTACGACGCCATGTTCCCGTTACGCATCACACCTCAACCGGAGGAACTGGTCCGCGTTGGCATGGTGTTCGATCAACTCGGCGGACAAACTGATCGCGCCCAATGGCTCACGTCGCTCGCCAAGTCCATCAACCCGTTGATCACCCAACTCGGCGACAATGAATTCCACAAGCGCGAAGCCGCACAGTTCAAACTCCGCGCGTTTGGCGACCTCGCATCACCCTTTCTCAATAAAGCCACCGGCTCAGACGACCCTGAGATCAGCAACACCGCCCGCCGTCTGCTCAAGGAACTGGAACCCAAACTCGTCAAACCCCTACCCGTCCACGGCCCCGGCGCTAAACCGGTCCACATCAAACGCACGTGGAAGTCACAACAACGGGATCGCTAGTAAAGCAACGCCGAAATGGAAGACTTGCGCCGGGCTTGCCTGCCGTAACACGCGCTGATCAAACAGTCGGCCGACAGGGCGATCGCACATGCCCGCGCAACTCGTCGTCATTCCCGCGCAGACCCGTTCAATTCATACTCGCATTTTGTTTGGGTTTCTGATACAATGGGCTGTTCCGCGCGATCCGTGCGGGCATGTCGTTTGGAGGCCTATTTTCATGGTCGGGACATCGCTTCATTTCTTACTTTCGCGCCCATCTGCGATCGGGTCTGTTTCGCGATCGATTAACTCTCCTTCGCCAGCAAAATCATTGCGTATGTTTGTGCGCACAGATGTCGTCAAACCGTGTCCGCCGGACATCCGCGGACACGTCCGGACACGTTCCGGACATGATTCCGGACATCAAAACCGGCGTTTTCAGGTTAAAAATAAGGGTTGGATGTCCGGACATTTTCGCGGACATTCATCTAAGCCAATATATATTAATAACTTAAGCCCATTCTTGATGGTGAGGGGTACCCCCTGTGTCCGGACACGGACATTTGTCCGAACACCGCGAGCCGCGATGTGTCGTCGCGGCTCGGGGCAGTGTTCATCGCCGTTCGCAGGCAAGTGATCTGCACGCTCACTTCCGATCTCTCACTACAATTCGCGACCCGAACCGGCATTCTTTTGATTACCTGAAACACCAAAGGTTAGACCATGACACTTGAACTTCACGGACAGCAGATCATCGGCGGGCAGACCTTCGCGGCCAGTGGGCAGACGTTTACCGCGACGAACCCGGCGACCGGCGAGGCGCTGCCGACCGCGTTTCATGAAGGCACGGCCGACGAAGCGGACCGGGCGTTGCAGGCGGCGGACCGAGTGTTCGACGCATTCCGTCACAGCTCGGCGGATCAGCGGGCGGACCTGCTGGATGCGATTGCGGATGAGATTGAAGCATTGGGCGATCAGTTGTTGGAACGATGTAATGCGGAGACGGGGTTGCCGATGGGCCGTCAGCAGGCGGAGCGGGGCCGGACGGTGAACCAGGCACGACTGTTTGCGACGATGATCCGTGACGGCTCGTGGGTCGATGCGCGGATTGACCGGGCAAACCCGGACCGTGAACCAATGCCGAAGCCTGACATTCGGCGAATGCTGATCGGCATCGGACCGGTGGCGGTGTTCGGCGCGAGTAATTTTCCGCTGGCAATTTCAGTGGCGGGCACGGATACGATCTGCGCGTTGGGCGCGGGTTGCCCGGTGGTGGTCAAGGCGCATCCGGGACATCCGGGCACATGCGAACTGTTAGCACGGGCGATCGGCAAAGCAATTGAAAAGGTCGGCCTGCCGGCGGACGTATTTTCACTCGTCCACGGCGTTGGACATGAAATCGGTATGGCGCTGGTAAAACATCCGTTAACCAAGGCGGTGGGATTCACGGGTTCATTGAAGGCGGGGCGGGCGTTGTTTGATGCAGCGGCGGCACGGCCGGAACCGATCCCCGTATACGCCGAGATGGGGAGTGCGAACCCGGTGTTCATGTTGCCCGGCGCGCTGGCTGAGCGCGGCGAACAGTTGGCGCAAGGGTTGATCGGTTCGGTGACGCTGGGCGTGGGTCAGTTCTGCACGAGCCCGGGGTTGGTATTCGGGTTGAGTGACGAGACGTTTTCGAAGTTTGCATTTGATGCTGCCAAGGCTGCTGAAGCGGCGGCGCCGGCGACGATGTTGCATGGTGGGATTCATCAGTCGTACTGTGACGGCGTCAAGCGATTGAGCAGTGTTGATGGTGTGAAACAACTTGGCGCGTCGAGTGATGAACCGGGACAGACGCAGGCAGCGTGTGTGATTCTCGCGACCGATGCGAGCACATTTGAAGCAAACGCAGGGTTGAACGAGGAAGTGTTCGGCCCGGCGTCGTTGCTGGTTGAAGCGCAGGATGCATCGGAACTGGAGCGTATCGCGTCGAATCTGGATGGTCACCTGACGGCCACGATTCAAGGCACACCTGACGACCTGCGCGAACACAGGCAACTGGTTTCGATTCTGGAGCGAAAGGTCGGACGGCTGATTTTCAATGGTTTTCCGACGGGCGTGGAAGTGTGCCACGCGATGCACCATGGAGGGCCTTACCCGGCGACGACGGATTCACATTTCACCTCGATCGGGACGGCGAGCATTGCCCGCTTCGCTCGGCCGATCTGTTATCAGGATTTCCCGGACGATGTGCTGCCGGAGGCGCTTCGGAACGCGAACGGTCGTGGTTCGTGGCGTTTGATTGATGGGGAACTCACAAAGGAGGATGCGTGAATGGGTTAATGAACTTGCTTGCGTTCGACGGCGAATCGTGTACCATTTCGCCGTCGTGAATTAACCGGTTTCCTTTCTTCATTTTTATAGGGGCTTGCTATGGAAGTTATTCCTCTGATTTTGATTCTGGTGATCGTGGTCATCATGATCGCATCGATGTGGAAGGTGTTTGAGAAGGCGGGTCAGCCCGGCTGGGCTTGTATCGTGCCGATCTACAACACCGTGATCATGCTGAAGGTTGCCTGCCGGCCGATCTGGTGGATCCTGCTGTTCTTCATTCCGTTCGTGAGTTTGATCGTTTCGATCGTGGTCTACGCGGACATTGGTAAGAACTTCGGCAAGGGCATCGGATTTGTGTTGGGCCTGATCTTCCTGCCGTTCATCTTCTGGCCTATTTTGGGCTTCGGTAGCGCGCAGTACGAACCCGTGCGTGATCCCACTTGATCCGCGCGGCGAGTCTGAAGGTGATCTGAAAGCACAGCTTTAGCTGTCAACCTCGGTAACGGCCATGCTCGATGCGTTCGCGCAGGATTTGAAGCACCTGCATGGCTCGTGCTGGGGCACAACGCACTCCGGCATCCAGCTTCGTTTTGGTGACACGGCCCCCATGACGGGAAGCCGTGCCAATACGAAGCTGGTGCCAGGTTTTGCCTTTGCGTTCCATTTCGACATCGCTGACTTCGTGCCACGCAATGAGTTTCACGCCCGTGCCGTCGACCGAATCGATGTCGCCGCATGAACCGAATCCGCCGGCGGAGAAGAGGAACGGTTCCATCCCCTTCTTTTCCTTCTTCCCCGTGGCGATAAGATAAATCGCGGCTGCGGCGGCGGTGAGGAAAAACGCCAGCATGATAGCGCCGCCGACACCATCCAGATCAATGATGCCTTCGAGCCCTAATTGAAGCACGTTGATCAGTCCGGAACCAACCAAACCAACGTACACCCAAAGAAAGACCCTGCCGGGACTGGTCGTGCTGAACCCGCGCGAGATCCCGTAGAGCATGAACGTCTTGTCGTCGTACTCAAACCCGCACTCCGGGCAGTGACCATTCTCCGCCAAGCCCTGCAATGAATACTGACATTGCGGACACTTCTTGAGGCGGACCTGTTGGCTCTCGTATCGCGTGCCGCATTCGGGGCAGTTGCCGGAGGAGGGCAGGCCGTGAAACGGATATTGACACTTGTTGCACTTGTCAGGGCGAAAAAGGGTGTCGTCATCGGGGTTAACATCGCCGAAGCCGGTGCCGCACTCGGGGCACTGACCGGCGCCGAGAGGCAGCCCGCGGAGTGAATAGCCGCAGTACATGCAGTAGTCGTAACGTGTCTGGCCCGGCGCGGCGCCCGGCGATTGGGTGTATTGAGACATGCGGGGAATTGTACCGAATCCCTGCTCATGCGCTGGCGGTAACGGGCGCGGCGGCGGCCAGATCGAAGGCTGGTTGCTTGTCGACGATGCGGCGGAACTCATCAAGGGTGT
>JANQKH010000540.1 GCA_028281215.1 Phycisphaeraceae bacterium
GTCGAGGGAATTGCCAATTTCAAACCCGGCACCGAACTGAACATGGCCTCGACCGACCACGAGTGCGTCGAACCAAGCTGCCCGCCCGCGCCGTTGTTACCGCGGAACACCGCCGGACAACCAAACTGGCCGCCCGACATGTAAAGCATCTTCGGCGCGTTGTTAATGATCTGATCCGCCGCGACCAGGCAGAACGACCAACTCATAAACTCAATGATCGGTCGCAACCCATACATCGCCGCGCCAATTCCAAGCCCCGAAAAACCTGTCTCACTAATCGGCGAATCCACCACGCGCGCCGGGCCAAATTCATCGAGCATTCCCTTGCTCACCTTGTACGCGCCGTTGTACTGCGCCACCTCTTCGCCCATGAGGAACACACGCCGATCACGGCGCATTTCTTCATTCATCGCTTGGCGAATCGCTTCTCGAAGTTCAGTCTTGGGGCTCGATGTTGCAACCATGATTCATTCAACGAATAAGGATCAATCAATCCGATCCGCATGGGAAATTCAATCAGTCCAGAAAGTCGTGATCCATCGGATCAGTCAACATTTCCGGCAGGTCACCGACCTTGTATGGGCCGTACGGATTCACATAAATGTCGGTATACAGTTCGCTCATTGGTGTCGGCTCCGACTTGTCCGCGAACTTCTGCGCCTCAACCGCCAGTGTCTTCGCCTGTTTGTCGAAGCCGTCGATCTCTTCCTGTGTCGTTACGTTCTTGTCGATCAGGTATCGCACCAGCCGCAGAATCGGGTCGATCTTTTCGTCCTTCTTCATCGCGTCGTATTCCGACTTGTTGTGATACTTCTGCGGGTCGGACATCGAATGGCCGAGGTAGCGGTCCGTTTTGACATTGATGAAGCAAGGTCCGCCGTTGTGATCATCGAGGCCGAGCGCTTCGCTGGTCGAACCGCGCGTCAATGCCGCTTCACGCTTGAACGTTTCGTACACATCGAGCACATCCATACCATTGCACTCGGCATACCGCATGGCGTATGCGTCGGCCTTGGCGCCGAGGTTGTCCGCCGCCGCCGTACCGCGATGGATTGCTGTACCCATCGAGTAGCTGTTGTTTTCCAGGACGAAAATAATCGGCAGATTCCAGATCGCCGCAAGGTTCATCGCTTCGTGGAACGCACCCTGGTTGAGCGCCCCATCGCCGAGGAAGCAGAGCGTGACTTTCTCTTCACCGTTGTATTGCGTGGCGAACGCCAGCCCCACGCCTAGTGGACACTGACCACCGACGATCGCATGCCCGCCGTACATGTGGTTCGGCTTGTCGAACATGTGCATCGACCCGCCCTTGCCCTTGGCACAGCCGGTGATTCGGCCGTACATCTCCGCCATGCAGTAGTTCGGGTGCATGCCGCGCGCCAGGGCGTGGCCGTGGTCCCGGTAAGCCGTGATGATCGGATCGTCCTGATTCAAGGCCGAGATCGAGCCTACGGCCACGGCTTCCTGCCCAATGTAGATGTGGCAGAAACCGCCGATTTTCGCCTGCTGGTAACTCTGGGCGCACCGTTCCTCGAACCGGCGAATCAACAACATCTTCTTCAGCATGGACAGAAGGATGCCGGGTTCGATCGATTTCGACATGGAAGCCTCGGATTGCGTACCGGTGGCGGTCATGGAACGTCCTTGGGGGTTTGTCGGCCGGAGGGATTCGGACCTTTGGTCGCGACGGGGGCGTGGCCGACCGCGTGGCGAGACGGGACAGTGTAAATCGCAGGGTCAAGGCGGGCAAGCGATGCCGTTTTCAGCGCAATGAGAGCGGTTTTTCGTTTGAAAAGCGACGCAAACTCTCCAGATGAAGGTGGAGCCACATCATGACGTCCAGACACCCATTCACCTGACAAACGGCGCGCACAAACATGCATGTCCGGACATAGGGGGTACCCTCGGCGCCATGAAACCATCCCTAAATCATTATTAATCCATAGGTTAAATCCATGTCCGGCCAAAATGTCCGGACGTCCGGCCCTTGTTTTTCGCTCAATAACAGCGGTTTCAATGTCCGAAATCATGTCCGGAACGTGTCCGGACATGTCCGGCGGACATGATTTGAGGATATCTGTGCGCACAAACATGAACACCAACACAGAGTTTGAACAGCGTGGGATTGTTGCTACGTGTGATACTTCCTTATTCATTATCCGAGCACGAAATACAATCCTAATCCGGTCCCACCTCATCTCGCATGGTGATTGGCAAGCCGACATCGAAACCTCCGGCCAAAGACGTGTCCCACTTGTGTGGGAGAATGTCGCATTGTACCCAAGAACCGAACAAAATGCGAGTGAATAGACTCATCGCCATGCAGAAAGAAATCCGAGAGACGAGCGCCCCTGACCCATCTTTTCCGCATTGATAAATGCCCACTTTACAGGACAGTTACAGGGCCGTCTGCTCACACCTTTATTATTCAACCGATGGTCGAATTGGACGACCACATCATCAAGGAGTCCGATCATATGACACGCGCTCTTGTATTCGTTTTCATGATTTCAGTGGCCTCCAGTTCACACGCCAAGGATGCTGTTGTTCCCCAGTTGAAGCAGACGAAAGAGATCGCCGTCTATTCCGCCGGCAGCGGATGGATCATGCATTTTCATGCCGATGGATCGGGTAGTTTTCAGTTTGGTTCGTTGGTTGGTGATGGTGGTGGATTTCCCAAAAGCACCGTTGACTTCTCAGCGTTGTATCAGGAAATTGCACAAACACTCGTCCCGATGGATAGGGACAGCACCAACCGTGGCAAACAGGTGACTGCAGTAACCTTCAAAACCACGGAGGGTTACACGAAGGTCCACACGCGTAATGCGGACGCGATCGCCAAGGCTTTCAAGAAAGGGATGAATGCGATTGAGGATCCTTACCTGGCTCACCGTCTGGAGTACCTGCGATGGTGGTCTAATCCGTTCGGAGAAAAAGATGGCGCCAATCACCTTTGGGACAAGGCAGCCAACCGCGAAGAACTCAAAAAGACGCTGGCTGCATTGATCGAAAAGCGGGTGGATGAACACGACCGCATTCAAGTGCTCACACGCGCCGGTTGGAAATTGACGATTAATACGGACGGTTCCGGTGAATTGTCAATCGGTCGACACGCCGCTCTGACCGCGACCTTTGGCGCCAACACAGTTGACTTTGCTCGTGCATATTCACAGCTTGTCCGGGAGCCGGTCCGGACGGCCGAACAGGTTTTAGAAGGGAAAACACGGTTCCCTGAGTCCGGTGAATGGGTTGTGATCCGTCTCAAAGAAAAATCCGATTCGATGAGAACGATTCCAGTGGCGAAGGTTGATCGGGTGGCCATCATGCAATTCTTTGAGCGCGCGTGGAATGCGTCCACCCGCCCTAATAAGTCACTGTCCCTGGGTGAATCCCGGATCTTCCTGAGTATGGACCAAGCGTGGAAACACAACCCGCCCGTTCATCCGCAAGTGATATCGAAGTAAAACGATCGACAGCCGCCGGTCTTTTGTACATCTCATGCGAATACTGATCACTGGAGCATCCGGTTCGGGAACGACGACACTGGCAAGCCATTGCGCCACACAGTGGGGTTGGCAACACGTCGATGCGGATGATTATTACTGGTTGCCTACCACTCCGCCTTATCAGCAGGTTCGTAACGCTGATGAACGATTGAACATGATTCTTCGCACGCTGAGCGGCGCGCCCGATTCGGTCGTCTCTGGTTCGGTCATGAACTGGGGACTTTCCCTTGAGGATTCTTTTGACCTGATCGTATTTGTTTACCTCGATGCTCGCATACGCGTCGAGAGATTACGCAAACGCGAACAACGGGAACTCGGATATGTAGACGAAGCATTCCTTCAGTGGGCCTCCGAGTACGACATCGGACCAAAGACAGGCGGTCGAAGTCTCGAACGACACTTACGGTGGTTGGACGAGCGGTCGTGCAAGGTTATCCGAATCGAAGGGGATCTGACGGTCGAAGCACGGTATGAGCTGGTGGTTGAGGCGCTGCCTTGACGGGTTGGTTTCATCACCAGAGAGCGATCGACAAGCAAAATGGAATGAGGACGATACAGACGAACGGCTCTGTGCGATTAAACCTGTTCGGCCAATACCATGTTGTCAATCAACCGCACATCCCCCACCCGTCCTGCGACTAGAGCGACGACACCGCCGGTGAGTTGCGGCTCGATGCAGTCGAGTTCGGCAAGCGTATGCGGATGCCGGACCACGGCGTAATCGACTTCGACGCGGTGGGCTTGCATTGTGTTTTGCATCGCGGCTTCGACGGTGGCGGGATCGGTTTCGCCTTGCTGTTCGACGAGGTGGCGGGCTTCGCTGAGCGCTTTGTAGAGGCCTCGGGCGTGTTGGCGATCTTCGTCGTGGAGGTAGGCGTTGCGGCTGGACATCGCGAGGCCGTCCTGTTCGCGGACGGTTGGACAGCCGACGATGCGGAGGGGCATGGCCATGTCGGTCGCCATCGCTTCGATAATTTTGAGTTGCTGGTAATCTTTGCGGCCGAAGCAGGCGACATCGGGCTGGGTGATGTTGAACAGTTTGGTGACGACGCGGCAGACGCCGTCGAAATGCGTCGGCCGGCTTTCGCCTTCGAGCGTTGCGGCGATCGCGGGCACGCGGATGTCGACGGGCAACTGCTGCGGCGGGTATATCACAGCATCGGTTGGCGTGAAGACGCCTGCGACGCCGGCGCGTTCGAGTTTGGCGAGGTCTTCGTCGCGCGGGCGCGGGTATTGATCGAAGTCTTCATTCGGCGCGAACTGCGTGGGGTTGACGTAGAGGGTGGCGAGCACGTGGTCGGCAAGTTGCTTGCCGGCCTCGACGAGAGACAAGTGCCCGGCGTGCAGCGCGCCCATGGTGGGGACGAGCGCGACGGTGCCGGTGAGGGCGGCGCGATGTTCGCGACATTCTTCAATGGTGGCGACGGTCCACATGCATGGCAATGTAGGGGAAATGGGGGGAGGTTTCAGGGGGCGTTTAACTAGAGTCAATAAGGAAGCTAGAAAGGCAGGAGAAATGCAACGCGAGAAACACAATCCGTGGCGCCCATCGACATTTCTTTCATTCGCCTGACGGCGCGACGATGAGGCGGTCGCCCAACTTTGCCTTCCACTCTTCCCCAATCGCTTCATCGGTCACGATCTGGTCGACTTCGTTGAGGCTGCACACACGGACCAGACTTTTGCGGCCGAACTTGCTCGCGTCCATGAGGAGCATGCTTTTTGCGGCCTGTCGGGTCATGAGTTGTTCGACCTGGGCCATGGCGAGGTTGATGTTGAACGCGGCGTCGTCATAGATGCCGGCGAGGCTGAAGAGGGTGAGGTCGGCGTAGAGGTCGGCGAGGCATCCGGTGGCGAAGGAGCCGACCATCACGCCGGTGCGCGGGTAGAGGCTGCCGCCGATGACTTGCAATTCGACCTGCTCGTCCTCGGCGAAGAGGTTGGCGATGGCGAGACTGTTGGTGACGATCTGCAACGGCCGGGCGGTGATGAGTTGCGCGGCGTAGATGACGGTCGAACCGCCGTCGAGGATGACCGTCATATGTGGTTGAATCTGCGCGGCGGCGTATCGGCCGATGGCCTGCTTCGCGTCGACGTGCTCCTGCATCCGCTCGTGGAGCACGACCTTGGGTTGATTCGCCCCGTTGGCAGCGCCGTTTGAGGTGCCATTGGTTGTGCCGTTGGTCAGGGGCGCGATCGTTGGCGCATCGGGCTCATCTTTAAGCACGGCACCGCCGTGGGTTCGTTCGACGACGCCTTTGCGTTCGAGCGCATCGAGATCGCGGCGGATGGTGGACGCGCTGACGCCGAGTTCGCGCGCCAGCTCTTCCAACTCCATCGCTTTGCGCTCGCGGAGCATTTGCAGGACGCGTTGTTGTCGTTCGACGATGAGCATGGTTTGGTGGTGCTGCCGTAGTGTTTGTCGCACGTATTGGTCTAACGCA
>JANQKH010000549.1 GCA_028281215.1 Phycisphaeraceae bacterium
CGTCCACGCCGAACGCCTTGCTCGCTGCGGGCGATGCGCTGGCCAAAACAAACCGTCCAATCGATGCGATCACCCAACTACGCCGGGCGTATCGGGAAAACTCACCGGTCAAAACGCGGCAACGTGTGTTGGGTTTGCTTGTGCAACAATACCTGCGTGTGGGCAAACCCCGCCGCGCCCACCAATGGCTGCTTCGCGCCCGAAGGGATGAAGTGCAACCGATGCGCGACGGCAAGCCCGTGTCCGTCGCGCAGTGGTTGACCGAACTCGGTGACCTGCCCTCAGCCGCCAGCACGCTACCCGCGATCGGCACGGCCACCGGCAAACCGATTTCCCTGACCGGCCGACTCCTCACGCCGACCTTGCAGGCAACCGAATTGCAATCGCGCAATCGCCTGGTCACGTATCACAACAGCAAAGCCACGCTGCGCATAGCCCCGAAGTTCACCGCGCAATGGAGCGTGGCGTTCAAATCCACGCCCAGACTGCTCTGGCTTTCCGAGCAGATCACCCTCTTCTGGGAACCGGCGAGCAACCTGATCATCGCGATCAACACCAAAACTGGAAAGCGACTGTGGCATGACCTGTCAGCCGCGGCGCTATTCAGGGAAGTCGCCGGCATTGACCCGCGCCCCAAACCGCGACCGGCGGTTGATCCGAACGCCGATCCGCTTGGGCTGTTTGAACCGGCGCCGCAGTTGAACCTCGAACCGGCGAAACCCGCCGCCAACGTGCAAGCTGGCCAAGCCGACAAAGACAACGCGCTACCGATCAACCTACTCGGCGATGACGACGTGTTGCTCGACGCAACCGACGCGGTGCTCGTACTCGCTGATCGGCGCGGGCGCATCATCGGCGTCGACATGGATACCGGGCAAGTCATGTGGCGATTCCTGTGCCCGTTCGAACGACTGGACCACTTGCGTATCAACGGTGAAGCGATCGCCATGGCGGGCGTAAACCAACCGGATACCGATGAGCAGACCGCCATCGTCGCCGCGCTTGACGCGCTGACCGGCGAAATGCTCTGTCAGATCGAAGCCGACGACGCGGTCGAATGGGTCGGTCTCACCGAAGAAGGCGCGATGTTGTACGCGTTGCAACCCCCGAGCCGACGCACCGCCGCGACGCTGCACATCCATCGTCTGCCCGACGGCGAACGATCCTGGCGCACCAACATCATGCTCGACACCATTTCGTTCATTCACGAGGCGGGCGAAAATCTGGTCGTGCGTTCCGATCGCGGCAACGTGTTGATCGTCGATACGATTGACCGTCAGGTGCGCGATCCGATTGCCGGTATCAGTCTCGATCCGCGCGATGAACTGAACGTGGCCGCGGCAGGTGATCAATGGCACTTGCTCACAGCGGACCGCGCCATTAGCGTCAAAGACGACGGTATCCCGCTGTACCGCGACGGCCTCGACGAAACGGCCGGTCCGCGCATCGCACATCTGATCGGTCGTGACCACCTCGTGCTCGTCACGTTGCCCGAACCGACTGACCCGGACGCGCGGCTGCGAAGGCGACTGTTCGAGCTACGCCGCCTGCCACGCGGCCCCGGTGAAGCGCCGCCCGATATCGAACATCGCCTGCATATTCTCGACCGCAAAGGCGGTCTGGCTGAGCGCGCGATCAACCTCAAGATCCCCGGCACGATTCGCGCCGAACGCACCCTGCTGCTAGACGGTCAAATCGTCGTGTCAAGCGAGTCGACCACCATCGTTGTGCCGTGTGCGGCCAAGTGATCCAGTGTTCGAGCGGGCCGATTCGGCATCGTTGACGAATCCGTGTGCCATTGCTGGCTTGCCCTGTCGTGCGAAAGTCCCGCCATTTCACGGCTGGGCAAGCCGGCCATGGCACGCGCGCATGATTGACATCACTTCTCTTCGATCCAGATAGCCGTTGTCTTCAACCGATCAGCCGTGACGCGTCCGCTTCTGCGGGTATCCTGTGCACTTCATTCCATGCTTGAGGAGTCGCCATGTTGTCACATGTCATGAAGTCCGCGTTGCTCGTGGTAACGTTAGGTTGCACGGCTCACGCCGATCAATTCGTCAGCCAGTGGCATCGCACGAACGATCGCGTCTGGCTTGGCGGTGATTACTGGGCGAACCCGATGGAAGACTGGCGGATTCACAACGGTGTGCTCGAATGCACGCGCAGCGGCGCGAATCGCAACGTCCATCTGTTGACGCGCGACCTGAACGATGCTGCCAAACCGTTCACGCTCAGCGTAAAACTCGGCCGCGTTGACGGCGCCAAAGGCGCAGGCTCGGCCGGCTTTCGTATTGGTATCCGCGGTGAAATCGATGACTACCGGCACGCCGCCCTGTTTGGCACGGGCATCGACGCCGGTATCACCAGCGACGGTCGACTCTTCATCGGCCAACCCCAACGCAAAGCGACCGGCCGCAACGTCTTTCCACCAGACGGTGTCGAGCTCCGCCTCGTCGGCAAGCCGAACGGACAGGCATTGACGCTCACGCTGACTGCGCATGACATCAAGTCAGGCGAACAACGTTTCATCGTGACCGCCGAGAATGTGCCGCGCGAAAAACTCGCCGGCAATATCGCCCTGGTCAACAACTTCGGCAAAGCCGGTCGTCGCGGGCAAAAGCCCACCGGGTTTGGAACGCAGGCGCGTTTTTGGTTTCGCAATTTGAAAGTGTCCGGCGAAAAAGTCCAAGCTCATCCCGACCGCGCCTTCGGCCCCATCCTCTGGGCGATGCACACGCTCAGCGATTCACGCACCAAAGAAGGTCACGTTCTCAAAATCACCGCGCAAATGCCGCCGCTTGGGGAGAAGGACGAACAACGCGTTTACCTCAAACGCACGGACGCCAACGGCACTCAAAAAACCTACCGCGCCAAGATCGACAAACTTTCACGTACCGCCACCTTTCGCATACCCAATTGGGACGCCACCAAAGATCACGCCTACCAACTGCACTATCCGCGAACCTACAAAGACGGCGAAAAGGCGGACGAACACATTTACAAAGGCACCATCCGCCGTGACCCGATCGACCGCCCGCTTGTCGTCGCTGGTTTCACCGGCAACCAGGACTACGCATTTCCCAACAATGAAATTGTCGGCAACCTTGAAATCCAAAATCCCGACGTGCTCTTTTTCTCCGGCGATCAGATCTACGAAGGGGTCGGCGGTTACGGCATCCATCGTGAGCCGACCGACCTTGCCACGCTCAACTATCTCCGGAAGTGGTACCTGCTCGGCTGGTCGTTCGGCGACCTCATGCGCGACCGCCCCACCATCTGTCTGCCCGACGATCACGACGTCTACCACGGCAACATCTGGGGCGAAGCGGGCATGAAAATGCCCAAGGGTGGCAGCACGTCAACAACAGGCGGTTATCGCCAGCCGGCCGCCATGGTCAACGCCGTGCACCGCACACAGTGTTCGCATCACCCGGACTTCTTCGACAAAACACCCATTAAGCAAGGCATTAGTGTGTACTACGGCGACATGGTCTACGGTCGCGTCAGCTTCGCGATCATCTCGGACCGGCAATTCAAAAGTGCGCCGGGCCACGTCACCAATTGGAAAGGCCGGGCTGATCATCTGAAGGATCCGAAATACGACGTGAGCAAACTCGACAAGGAAGGCTTGCAACTGCTGGGCGAGCGGCAGGAAAATTTCCTCGAAGCCTGGGCAGCCGACTGGCGCGGCGCGGACATGAAGTGCCTGCTGTCACAAACCATCTTCTGCAACCTTGCCAATTATCACGGCGGAAATCAGGAGTTTATTTTCGCCGACCTGGACAGCAACGGTTGGCCGCAAACGCCGCGCAACCGCGCCGTCGCATTGATGCGAAAAGCACTCGCCTTCCATTACGCCGGCGATCAACACCTTCCGTCCATTGTGCATCACGGCATCGACACCTGGAACGACGCCGGCTATTCCTTCTGCGTGCCCTCCATCGCCGCCGGTTATCCACGCTCGTGGAAACCGGATGACGAAGGGCGCAAAGTTCAAAACCGCCCAGCGCCAGGCTTGCCCAATACCGGTGAGTACCGCGATGCCTTCGGCCACCCGATCACCGTGCACGGCATCGGCAATCCCGCCAAAAAGAACAGGCCCGGCCGCATCAACACCGCTCATGACAAATCCTCCGGCCACGGGATCGTTCGATTCAATCAACAAAAACAAACCATCACCATGGAATGCTGGCGGCTCCAGTTCGACGCAAAAAACCCAAAGAAAGAAGACCAGTTCCCCGGCTGGCCGAAAACCATTCACATGACCGACAACGACGGTCGCCAAGCAAAAGCCTGGCTGCCCACGATCAATGTGTCCGGTTTAAATAACCCCGTCGTGCAAGTGATCCACGAAGCCACCGGCGAAACGCTCTACACCCTTCGCGTGCGCGGCAACCGTTTCAAACCCAAGGTGTTCAAACAAGGCAAGTACACCCTCAATTTGGGCGAACAAGGCACGCCGAATTGGAAATCGATCAAGGGTGTGCGAAGTGTGGATCACGATTCCACAGCAACACTCAACATCGAATTCCAACCGTAGAGTGGGTCGAGCGCAACGGGCCCACCAAATGAAAAGGGCGTGTTTTTTCCAGGATCCGGCGAGTCCGCTGCGCTTGATACCGCCCTATGGCTGACAACAACAACCATTCGTACAACGCCAACCGTCGCATGAATCGACGCCGGAGCTCGAATACCTGACTCCGGATTGAAATTGTATGGACCACCAGAAACTCTTCGCCATTATGAGCGGCTCCGATCGCAGCGCCAAGGCGCATCTGATGCGGCCGGGATTGTGGTGCGCAGGGGTTTTCTACCGTTGTGGCATATGTGTTCGCAACCGGATGTACGATTGGGGCATTCTCAAATCAAACAAACTGTCCCGCCCCACCATCAGCGTCGGCAACATCACCACGGGTGGCACCGGAAAAACGCCGATGGTCATCGCACTGGTGAAAAAGCTGCTGGCGATGGGTGAAAAGCCGGCCGTTCTGCTGCGGGGCTATGCCGCCAACGAACAACAGCAGAGCGACGAGGTGGATGTGCTCCGAAAGGAACTGCCGGACACCGTTCCCGTGGTGGCCAACGCGTCCCGCATCGCCGGCGCCAATGAAGCGTTGT